>JAEZGR010000375.1 GCA_023437255.1 Pseudomonadota bacterium
ACCTTCAAGGCTCACACCGAGCAGGTTCTGCGCTTCAACCGCGAACTCCATGGGCAATTCCTTGAAAACTTCCTTGCAGAAACCGTTGACGATCATCGACACGGCGTCTTCGGCTGTGAGGCCGCGCTGCATGGCATAAAACAATTGATCTTCGGCGATACGCGAAGCCGTGGCTTCGTGTTCGACCTTGGCCGTGGGGTTCTGCACCTCGATGGCCGGGAAGGTATGGGCCGCGCACTTCTTGCCGATGAGCAACGAATCGCACTGGGTGAAGTTGCGCGCGTTCTCGGCCTTGGGCGTCATGCGCACCAGACCGCGATAAGCGTTACTGCCGTAGCCGGCGGAAATGCCCTTGGAAATGATCGTGCTGCGGGTGTTGCGCCCGATATGGATCATTTTGGTGCCGGTATCGGCCTGCTGGCGGTGATTGCTGACGGCCACCGAGTAAAACTCACCGGTGGAGTCGTCGCCGCGCAGCACCACGCTGGGGTATTTCCAGGTGATGGCGGAACCGGTTTCGACCTGGGTCCAGGAAATGTGGGAACGATCGCCGCGGCACTCACCGCGCTTGGTGACGAAGTTGTAGATGCCGCCCACACCGTCCTTGTCGCCCGGGTACCAGTTCTGCACCGTGGAATACTTGACCTTGGCGTCTTCGAGCGCCACGATCTCGACCACCGCGGCATGCAGTTGGTTTTCGTCGCGCATGGGCGCCGTACAGCCTTCGAGGTAACTGACGTAGGAGCCTTCGGCCGCAATGATGAGCGTGCGCTCGAACTGCCCTGTATTCGACGCGTTGATACGGAAGTACGTGGACAGCTCCATGGGGCAACGCACGCCCTTGGGTATGTAAACAAAGGAACCGTCGGAAAATACCGCGGAGTTCAGCGCCGCATAGAAATTGTCGCCCGGTGGCACCACGGTACCCAGATACTCTTTGATGAGCTCGGGGTGCTGTTGCACCGCCTCGGAGAACGAACAGAAGATCACCCCGACGTCTTCGAGCTGCTTGCGGAACGTGGTGGCGACGGAAACCGAGTCGAACACCGCATCGACCGCCACGCCTGCCAGACGCGCGCGCTCATGCAGCGGCACGCCCAGCTTTTCGTACGTGCGCAGCAGTTCGGGATCGACCTCGTCGAGGCTCTTGGGGCCGTCGGCCTTGCTCTTGGGCGCAGAGTAATAACTGATCGCCTGAAAATCGACGGGCGGGAAATGCACGTGCGCCCACTCGGGCGGTGTCATTTCGAGCCATTTGCGATACGCGGCCAGACGCCATTCCAGCAGGAACTCGGGTTCCTTCTTGATGGCGGAAAGCCGGCGGATCGTGTCTTCGTTGAGCCCCGGGGGAAACGTGACGGATTCGATCTCGGTGACGAAGCCGGCCGAGTATTCCCGATCGAGGAAGGAATCGAGTTGGTCGGTAGCGCTACTGCTCATTCAGTGAAACTCCATGTCGAGGGGCATGCCGCCGTATTGCCGGCCGGCGCCGCCTTCGGTGAGGGCCGGTCGTACTTGAATTCAATGGGTGCAAGAGGGTTGACCATATCGGCCACGGAAACGCGTTCAAGCGTTTGCCGAACAATGGTGTTGATACGATGCCAGTTGCTGCGGATATGACAACCGGCCTCCACGCTGCAGGAGCCCGGAGTAGCCGTGCATTCAGTAAGGCCGAAGGGCTGTTCATCGAGAGCGTCTATAATATCGGCGATGCTGATTTCTTCAGCGGCCCTGCTCAGCATGTAGCCACCGCGCGAACCGCGTGTACTCTTCACGATGTCTCGCTGGGTGAGCGCCTTCAGCACCTTGCTGACCACAGGCTGCCCCAGGCCCAGCGTGCTGGCCAAGTCTGCCGCGCTGAATACCCGGGCCGGGTCTGACGCCATATGTGTCAGTACCAGCGTGCCGTAATCGATGATTTTGCTGACGCGCAGCATTGCCGTAAGCGCTCCTGAAACCCACTAGATCCGCGAAACCATATAGTACCATTTCGGTCCTATATGCGCAAAAGAATTTAAGGGGTTTCCCTGATGGCAAAGTGGTTTTGTTGCGCCAGCGTATCGCGCTCCTGCATCAGCAATTCATGGAAGGCCTGAGCGGCCTGAGACATGCTTCGGTTCTCGCGGCGAACCAGGTACAGCCGGCGTCTGATGCGACTGCCTTCTGCCAGGGGAATGATCGCCAGATCGGGGTGCCGGAAATGAAAGAGCGTCATGCCGGGCACCAGGCTCAGTCCCAAGCCCGCCAGAATCAACCCTCTCACAGTCGCCAGGTGGTCGACCTCCAGGGCCGTTGGCATCGCCTCCAGTTCGAGCTGACCGGCGAGGCTCTGGCGGATACTGCTGCCCTTGCCCAGATGAATCATGCGCTCGCCCCGCAAGGCATCCACCTCGATCTGGGCACACTGGGCCAGCGGGTGATCGCCCCGACAGACCAAGTAGAAAAGATCCTCTCCCAGGGGCTCCGTGCTGAGCCCGCTCATGTCGCGGCCGATGGCAGCCAGCGCCATGTCGACGGCGCCCTCGCGCACCTGCTGCAGGCACGGCTCCAGCAACGCATCATGCAGACTGAGTTCCACCCCCGGATACATGGCTGCATAAGTGGCATAGATCCCCGGCAGCCAGCCGGCGGCCAACGAAGGCAAGGCCGCAACCGACACGCGCCCTCGCCGCTTGGAGACCAGCTCACGCATTTCCCCGACCAGGGCTTCAATGTCGTTCAGAAGCCGCGGTGCCGACCGCAGAAAGTGGCGGCCTTCGTGGGTCAGCTCGACCCGACGCGTGGAGCGGTCGAACAGACGGACCCCCAACGCTTCTTCAAGTGACTGGATCACCGCGCTGAACGCCGGCTGCGTAAGGTGGCAGCGTCGCGCCGCCCGCGTGAAATGCTGCTCCTCCACCAGAAGCAGGAAGGCCTTCAGCTGCCGCGCCGATAGATTCATCGAAATTCTCTATTTTGTAATCAATACTTTCTATTTTACTTATCAATCATGCTGTCTTACTTTGAGTGGGTTCCCGTAGGAGACGCAAGGCAGTATGGATACGTTCAAGGTTGGATGCGCAGCAGGGTTTTCAGGCGACCGGATCGACGGTGTCATTCCGGTCGTGCGCACGCTGATCGAGGAAGGCGGTCAGGCCCTGATCTTCGAAACGCTGGCGGAACGCACCCTGGCACTCGCCCAGCTTGCGCGTAACGCCAACGCAGACGCCGGCTATGAGCCTCTGCTGGCCGACATGCTGCGCCCCTGCCTGGCCGACTGCCTGAATCACGGCATCCGCATCATCAGTAATTTCGGGCAGGCCAACCCGCCCGCCGCCGCAAGGCGGATTCAGCAGCTGGCTGCCGAATTGGGTCTGCGCGCGCCGCGCATCGCAGTACTGAGCGGCGACCGCCTCGACAACCCCGAGCAAATCGATTATTTGCGCAGCGTCTTGCCGCAGGAGATCGATGCAAACCAGATCGTCTGCATCAACGCCTACCAAGGCGCGACTGAGATCGCCGACGCCCTGCGAGCCGGCGCCGACGTCGTGGTTGCGGGCAGGGTCGCGGATCCGTCGCTGGTGGTGGGTCCGGCCATGGCGCACTACGGCTGGAACACCGACGACTGGTCGTCGCTGGCCACCGCAACCATGGCCGGCCATCTGCTTGAGTGTGGTACTCAGGTCACCGGGGGCTACTTCGCCGTTCCGGGTCTGAAAGATATCCCGGACATGCACAATCTCGGCTTCCCATTGGCGGAACTGACGCCCGGCGGCGAGCTGTTCATCAGTAAGGCACACCATACCGGCGGTCGCGTCGATGAACAGACCGTGAAAGAACAATTGCTGTACGAGGTGCATGACCCCGCCGCCTACCTGACTCCCGATGTGACCGCCGACATCAGTCAGGTAAGAGTGAACCGCACGGGCCCTGACCGGGTGCGTGTGGAAGGCATACGCGGCCATCCGCGGCCGGATTCGCTGAAGGTGAACGTGTTCACGCACGGCGGCTGGCTGGCAGAAGCTGAAATCTCGTATGCCGGAATCCAGGCGGAGGCGCGCGCACGGCTGGCCGCCGAGATCATACGCC
>JAEZGR010000060.1 GCA_023437255.1 Pseudomonadota bacterium
GTTATATACGGCCATGTCACTGAGGCGTTTTTCTACGTTGACGCGTTCGATTTCCTGCATTTTTTTCTCCGGGTTGCATGGAAATGAGACCGATGGACGGCCATTCCCTTTAAAAAATTTGTGGGCGACAGAACCCGGTCATGCCGGGGGCAATTCAAATACCTGACGCAGGTAAGCCAGATAGGCCGGGTCCTCACACATGGTCTTCTCGGGGGTGTCGGACACCTTGGCCACTGGCTGGCCATTGCAGCGGATCATTTTCATGACGATCTGCAGCGGTTCGTGGCCGAGATCATTTGTCAGATTGGTGCCGATTCCGAAAGAGATGCGGCAACGGCCGGCAAAGTGCCGCGCAAGCGCAATGGCGCGCGGCATGGTGAGCGCGTCTGAGAACACCAGCGTCTTGGAGCGCGGATCGGTACGATTGGCGGCAAAATGGGCCAGCACCCGTTCACCCCATACGAAAGGATCGCCGGAATCGTGGCGCGCGCCGTCGAACAGCTTGCAGAAGTACATGTCGAAGTCGCGCAGGAAGGCATTGAGCCCATAGGTGTCAGAAAGCGCAATGCCCAGATCGCCACGGTACTCACGGGCCCAGACCTCGAGACCGTATACCTGCGAATCGCGCAGACGCGGACCCAGCGCCTGGCAGGCCTGCAGGTATTCATGCGCCATGGTGCCCAGCGGAGTGACACCGTGACGCATCGCCATCCAGACATTGCTGGTTCCGGCGAAATGCTCGCCCATCTGGGCCTTCATGGTGCGCACGACCTCGTCGTGCCAGCGCAGGGAAAAGCGCCGGCGCGTACCGTACTCGGCCACCCGGAAATCCGCCAGCGACGGGTCGGCCGTGACGAGCGACATCTTTTCCTGCAGGCGGCGACGCCCCTCTTCCCAGTTGGCGCTGCGGCATTCGTTGCGAAAATACACTTCATTCACGATGGCAAGCACCGGAATCTCGAACAGGATGGTGTGCAGCCAGGGCCCCTTCACCGAGATCGCGATTTCGCCGCCTTTTTCGCCTTCCGACACGGTGATGCAGCGCTCCGGCAGATGGAACAGCTCCAGAAAGTCGATGAAGTCGCTCTTCATGAAGCGCAGGCCGCGCAGATAGGCGAGCTCTTCTTCAGTGAAGCGCAGCTGGCACAGGTGGCTGATTTCGTCGCGGATCTCGTCGAGATAAGGCCTCAGATTGACATCGGGCGTGCGGCACTTGTAGCGATATTCAACCTGTGCGGCCGGAAAGTGATGCAGCACGACCTGCATCATGGTGAACTTGTACAGGTCGGTGTCGAGCAGAGAAGTGATGATCATTCGCTGGAGGTGTCCTCAACAAAGGGGGCATAGCATACACAGACGCGGGCAGCATGGAACCGGATTGCCTCAAGGGTTGTTCGGAAGCAACCCTTCAGGATTAGGTAAAATCCCGCAATTGATCTTGGAGTACTGAAATGACTCACGTCGTTACCGAAAACTGTATCAAATGTAAGTACACCGATTGCGTCGATGTGTGCCCGGTAGACTGCTTCAGGGAAGGCCCCAACTTCCTGGTGATCGACCCCGACGAGTGCATCGACTGCGCCGTGTGTGTGCCCGAATGCCCGGCAAATGCCATTTTTGCCGAAGAAGACGTGCCCAAGGATCAGGTGCCGTACATTGCGCTGAACGCCGAATTGTCGCCGATTTTCTCGATGATAAACCGTTCCGGTGAACCCCTGCCCGATGCCGATGAATGGAACGGCAAGCCCAACAAACGGCAATACCTTGAAACCTGAAACGTTAGTGGTAAACACCTATTCCTGTCACAGAACGTTAAGATCAGTCTAATAACATGGGTCGTATCCGTCGAGCCGGCCCCCTCCTTGCTTCTGACGCTCTGTCACACACCACTGCGGAACACTAACGATGTTGTACGACCTTCATGAGCTCCAGCGCGCATTCCTGAATCCGCTGGCGCGCTTCACCGACTCCGGCTCACTGCTGTCCTCGCACCCCTACAGTCCGCTTGCCTACACGCCCGTATCGCGCCACATCGCGGCCACCTATGAACTGGTGCATCGGCTGGGCAAAGACTATGAAAAGCCCGAGTGGCATCTGAATCACACCGAAATCGACGGCGTGCAGGTGCCGGTCCAGCCGCAAGTGGTGCTGCAGAAACCCTTCTGTAACCTGCTGCGTTTCGTGCGCGAAACGCCGCCCGAGCGCCCCGCCGACCCGCGAGTGCTGCTGGTCGCCCCGCTGTCGGGCCACCACGCCACCCTGTTGCGCGACACGGTGCGTGCGCTGCTGCCTTCGCACGACGTGTATGTCACCGACTGGGTCGATGCACGCATGGTGCACGTGTCGCACGGGCCGTTCCATCTGAACGACTACGTCTATTACGTAAAAGAATTCCTCGAGCATCTCGGGCCCGACACGCACGTCATTTCCGTATGTCAGCCCACGGTGCCGGTATTGGCCGCCATTTCACTCATGGCTGCCGAAGACAACCCCTGCCAGCCGCGCAGCATGGTCATGATGGGCGGGCCGATCGATACGCGCGAATCGCCCACCCAGGTCAACCGTCTGGCCACCACCAAGCCGTATTCCTGGTTCGAAGACTCCGTCATTCATCGCGTTCCCTCCCGCTACCCGGGTGCCGGCCGCCGTGTCTACCCGGGCTTCCTGCAGCACGCCGGCTTTGTCGCCATGAATCCCGACCGGCACATGAAGTCGCACTACGACTTCTACCTCGATCTGTTGCGGGGCGACGACGACGATGCCGAATCGCACCGTCGGTTCTACGACGAGTACAACGCAGTGCTCGATCTGCCCGCGGAGTTCTACCTCGACACGATCCGCATCGTGTTTCAGGAACATCGCCTGCCGTGCAAGACCTGGGAAATCGACGGCGTGCTCGTCGACCCGGCCGCCATTTCCAAGGTTGCCCTGCTCACCATCGAAGGCGAGCTCGACGACATTTCGGGCCTTGGCCAGACGCGGGCCGCGCTGGGCCTGTGCAGCAACATTCCCGATGCACGCAAGAAGCATCACACGGCCATGGGCTGCGGTCACTACGGCATCTTCTCCGGCCGTCGCTGGCGCAACGACATTTGCCCGCTCATCAGCGACTTCATCCGCGCCGCCGCCTGAAGCCGGCTGCATGTTTACATCTGGCGGGGGGCATGCCCCCCGTCTTGCTTTGCAATGACCTCCTCAGACCTTGCCGACCGCATCGACGCCATCCTGCCGCAGACACAATGCACGAAATGCGGGTTTGAAGGATGCCGCCCATACGCACAGGCCATGGCGGCCGGCGACGCACCGATCAATCGCTGCCCCCCGGGTGGAGAGGCCGGCATGCTGGCACTGGCTGCGCTGCTGCAACAGCCGCCCATGCCCCGGGCCCCCGCCGGGG
>JAEZGR010000078.1 GCA_023437255.1 Pseudomonadota bacterium
GCGCCGAAGTGCGTGAATTCCTCGATGGCTGGCGCGGCAACCGCCACGGAGCAGCTTCCTTTGGCGGCTTCGATCCCGAGTTCAGCGAAGAACTTGGCCGCCGGGGCTGGCTCGGCATGGGCTTTCCCAAGCGCTACGGCGGAGGTGGTTATGGCTTCATGGAGCGGCTGGCGGTTCTGGAAGAACTGCTTGCCGTGCGCGCCCCGATCTTCGCGCATGCAGTGGCGGAGCGCCAGAGCGGACCGTTGCTGCTGCGCTTTGGAAGCGAACGCCAGCGCGAGGAAGTCATCCCTCGCATCGTCGCAGGCAAGTGCTACTTTTGCATTGGCTTGAGTGAGCCGAACTCGGGGTCGGACCTCGCATCGGTACGCACGCGCGCCACGAAGGTGGATGGTGGCTGGGTGGTCAATGGCGCCAAGATCTGGACCTCAAGCGCGCACCGTACTCATTACATGATTCTGCTCTGCCGAACGGCCCCGCCGGGGGAAGTGCGGCATGCCGGCCTGAGTCAGTTTCTCGTCGACATGAAAACGCCGGGCATTACCTGCAGGCCCATTCTCAACATCGCCGGCGACGCCGACTTCAACGAGGTCCACTTCGAGGACGTGTTCCTGCCCGATGACGCCATGATTGGCGTCGAGGGCCAGGGCTGGCAGCAAGTGACGAGCGAGCTCACCTTCGAGCGCAGTGGTCCTGACCGGTTCATGTCGCACATGGGGGCGGTTGAAGAGTTCGTGACTGCGCTGCGGGAAGAGCCGTCGGCGGAAGGGGCGCGAACGGTCGGGCGCCTTGTCGCACACCTTTCGACGTTGCGCCGGATGTCGCGCTCGATCAGCACCATGCTCGCTGACGAACGCGACGCACCCCTGCACGCTGCACTGGTCAAGGACCTCGGTTCCTGCTTTGAGCAGGAGATTCCGGAAATTCTGCGTCTGGCAATGCCGACGGAGCCCGAGGTCGACGCCGACAACGCATATAGCGCTGCGCTGGCCAACGTGATCCTGCATGCGCCGTCCTGCACGATCCGGGGCGGCACGAAAGAGGTGCTGCGCGGCATCGTGGCCAAGTCACTGGGCTTGCGTTGAAAAGACGCGCCCCATCATCCAACACGCATTATTCGAGGCTAGAAATGGAAACCGTAGAGAACGCTCAAGAACTCGATCAGCAGCAGCGCGATTCGGTGCTGTGGCTCACCCTCAACCGCCCGCAGGCCCTGAATGCACTGACTCTGGCGCTCGTGCATGATCTGATGCGCACGATTCAGGAGGCGCAGAGCGACCCGGACGTCCGCGTCATCGTTCTGACCGGCGCCGGCCGTGCGTTCTGCGCAGGAGCCGATCTGAAAGACCCGGCCAGAAGCCGCCCCGAAAGCGGCGCAGAGTTCGTCCGGGCGATCGGCGCGCTCACGGAGTTGATTGAGAGCTCCGCCAAACCGGTCATCGCCGCGATCAACGGTATTGCCGTTGCGGGTGGGCTTGAGCTCGTCTTGGCTTGCGACATCGTCATTGCGGCGGAGTCGGCCCGAATCGGCGATGCGCATTCGAACTATGCCCTCTTCCCGGGTGCCGGGGCCACGATCCGCCTGCCTCGCAAGGTGGGACTGAATAACGCGAAGCTGCTGATGTTCACGGGCGACATGCGTCCGGCGAGTGAATGGAAGGAGATGGGACTGGTCAACCAGATCATCCCGGACGAGAGCTTCATCAGCGCCGTAGAGTCCCTGGCCGGGAAGCTCGCAGTGAAGAGCCCCCTGGTGCTTGGCCGCATGAAGCAGGCGCTCAACGATGCGCTGGATCAGCCGCTGTCCATCGGCCTGCGCTATGAGCGCGCATTGAGCAACCTGCACCACTTCTCTTCCGATCGCGTGGAAGGGCTTACGGCGTTCAAGGAGAAGCGCCCCCCTCGGTTCACGGGCAACTGAATCCGTGCAGCCGCAGAAGATCAGGAGTAAAGGCGCACTCCTGAATCCAGATGCCGAGTTGGCATCGAGGAACTGAAGGGAAGAGAAGTATGGAATCGAAAGACAAAGGACCGTTGGCCGGGATTCGCGTGATTGACATTGGCACCATGGTTGCAGGGCCGGTTGCCGCTACGCTGCTTGCCGACCTGGGTGCTGAGGTCATCAAGGTCGAACAGCCGGGCCGCGGAGACTCACTGCGACACATCGGACCCTCGGTTGACGGGGAGAGCCTGTGGTGGGCCGTCGAGGGGCGTAACAAGAGGTCTGTCACGCTCGACCTGCACCATGCCGAAGGCCAGCGGGTGTTGAAGGAGATGCTGAAGCACGCCGATGTGCTGGTTGAGAATTTCCGCCCCGGCGTTCTGGCCAAGTGGAACCTGTCGTGGGAGCACGTACGCCAGGTCAACCCGAGACTGGTCATGTTGAGTGTTTCCGGCTATGGGCAGACAGGGCCCTATGCACACCGGGCAGGATACGATCGCATCGCGCTTGCGATGGGCGGCACACTCTACGCCACCGGTTTTCCGGATCGTGCCCCGGTGAAGCTGGGCACTGCGATGGCTGACTATTCCACTGCGTTGTTCGGTGCCTATGGAATCATGGCGGCGCTTTATCAACGCGACATGCGCGGCGGCGAAGGTCAGCAGATCGACCTTTCTTTGTACGAGACGGTGTTTCGATTCACCGACGTCATGGTCACGGCCTACGACAAGATCGGCCTGCCGCGCGAACGCACGGGCAATCTCCATTTTGCGGCGGCCCCCGGCGACCATTTCGAAACCTGCGATGGGCGCTATATCGTCCTCACTGTGTCGAACGACCGTATGTTCAGTCGGTTGTGCGAAGCCATTCCCGCGCTGGCAGGGGTGGAGCGCTATTCGACCCACATAAAGCGCACGGGATGCCTGGAAG
>JAEZGR010000109.1 GCA_023437255.1 Pseudomonadota bacterium
TCGGCCCCAACGGCGCGGGCAAGACCACGCTGTTCAACCTGATCACCGGGGTGTACACCGCAGACACCGGCAGCGTGCTTCTGAACGGCAAGCCCGTGCATGGCCTGCCGCCTGCGGAATTGGCCACCAAGGGCGTTGCGCGCACGTTCCAGAACCTGCAGATCTGCATGAACATGTCTGCGATCGAGAACGTGATGGTGGGTGCCCACCTGCACCTCGACCGCAATCTGATCAAGGCCGCGCTGCGCCTGCCTTCCATTCGCAACGGCGACCGCCGCATGGCCGAGGAAGCGGCGGCGCTCATGGAATCGGTGGGCCTGGGCAACTACATTCAATCGCACGCCGACAGCCTCTCGTACGGCGTGCTGAAGCGGCTGGAGATTGCCCGCGCGCTGGCCATGAAGCCCACGATTCTCTTTCTGGACGAACCCGCGGCCGGTCTGAACCCCAACGAAACCGACGAGATCGCCGACGTCATCCGTCAGGTACGCGATTCCGGCATCACAGTGGTACTGGTGGAACACGACATGAAGATGGTCATGCGGCTCTCCGACCGCATTCTGGTCATGGAGTCGGGCAAAACGCTCACCGAGGGCACCGCCGACGAAGTCCGCCACCACCCCCAAGTCATTGCTGCATATCTGGGAGCCCAGGCATGATCGAAACGGCTCATCACTCTGCCGCGGCCACGCAAGCCGTGGCGAACGCCACGCCGCTGCTGAGCGTTACCGGTATGGAAAGCGCCTACGGGCGAATCAAGGCGCTCAAGGGCATCAGCCTGCACGTTGGCCGGGGCGAAGTTGTCGCCCTGATCGGCGCCAACGGCGCGGGCAAGACCACCTTCCTGCGCACGGTGTCCGGCGTTCAGCCCATGACCGCCGGCACCATTGAGTTCGAGGGGCAGAATATCAGCCGGCTGCGGCCGGATCAGCGCGTCGTCCGCGGAATCTGCCAATGCCCGGAGGGGCGCATGGTGTTTGGCCCGATGAGCATTGAAGACAATCTTCGACTCGGCGCCTACACCCGTAAGGACAACGAGATTCTGGCCGACATGGAGAAGGTGTACGACCTCTTCCCGGTGCTCAAGGAAAAACGCCTGCTTCCTGCGGGCTCGCTTTCCGGCGGCCAGCAACAGATGCTGGCGATCGGTCGCGCGCTCATGGGCCGGCCCAAGTTGCTGCTGCTCGATGAGCCTTCCATGGGCCTCGCCCCGATTCTGGTGGAAGAGATCTTCAATGTGGTGCGCAACCTGAAGGCGCAGGGCATGACCATTCTGCTGGTGGAGCAGAATGCCTTCGGCGCGTTGGCAGTCTGCGATCGCGCCTACGTGTTGGAAACCGGCAAAATCACGCTGACCGGCACCGGCGCTGAACTGGCGGCCAACGACCAGGTGCGCGCGGCCTATCTGGGCATGTAGCGGTTTACCGCCGCACGCGCTCTACGAACCTCCGCACCGCCTCCTCATACTCGGGCCGGCGCACCGAGCCCGAGTGTGACGCGCCTTCGATCTTCACCAGCTGCTTCATGCCCTCTGGCACACTCACCGCTGCGGCGTACAGCTGGTCGCTCATGGTGTGCGGCACGACCCGGTCGCCCGTACCATGTAGAATCAGCAAGGGCTGGGTGACGGCGGCCAGCTTGCGTTCCGACGCAAACGACTGGGTCACGATCAGTCCAACGCCGGGAATATCGCCCCATTCCAGCGTGGAAAGCATGCCGCGAATGCTGGTAAAGCTCGACTCCACGATAATGCCCGCCACTTCAACGTCGTCGGCGCGTGCGGCCAGGTCAATGGCGATCGCGCCGCCCAGGCTGTGGCCAAAAATAAAACGGCGAGCCGGGTCTGGTTGCCGCCGCGCCAGTTCCTGCAGGGCGGCCACGGCATCTTCATACACGCTGCGCTCGGAAGGCAGCAGCCGTGTGGATTCCCCAAAGCCGCGGTAATCGATCGCCAGCACCGAAAATCCCATATCCATCCAGCCTTCCATGCGGAACACGCTGCCGTTCAGGTTCCAGCGTGAACCGTGCAGATACAGCACCGTGGGCGCATCGGGCGCCGGCTGTTGCCAGTACCAGGCGCGCACGGTGTCGCCATTTTTGAGTTCGAGGTCGAAGATTTCAGTGCCCTGAGGCGCCTCGCGCCACCAGCGCTGGCTGTCTTCCACCGAAAAGATGCGTTCGCGCTGCCATGCGTCGAGTTGCGAATAGCCCACTGCGCCGGCCACGACGAGCGCGCCGGCCGCAATCAGTCGCCGGGGGTAGCGAAGCAAGTATTTGAACGGCATGGAAAAAGCATATCATCGGAGGCTGCGGCCCAGCACTGCAGCCCGCCAGTCGAAACACATGAAAACACCTAACAAGAAGAAACGCTCTACCGAAACTGAAGCCGGCGCCCGCCAGTGGCGCCTGTTCGTGCCGTGGCCGTTAATTGCGGTCGTGGCATCGGCTCTTTTCTACGTGTTCCACACGCGCATTCATGAACTGATTCCGGCCATCGAACTGGAAAGCCTGCACAACATTGCGGCCATTACGCTCTTCTATGCATCGGGCTGGCTGCTGGCGCGTTCGTTCCGGGTCTTTCTGGGGCGCCAGGGCAAGGCGAAGGGCCGACGCAAGCCACCAAAACTGCTGAGCGAGCTGGTGTCCGTCACGCTGTTCACGATCGCCACAATGCTGGCGATCGGCGTGCTGATCGGCAAGTCTTCCGGCGGGGTGCTGGCCAGTTCGGGTCTGATCATCGCGATTCTGGGCTTTGCGATTCGCAATGTGCTGGCTGACGTGCTCTCAGGGATTGCGCTGGGAATCGAAGCGCCCTTCCGCATCGGCGACTGGGTGCAGTTCGACAGCGAGACGACCGGGCGGGTAACGGAGATCGGCTGGCGCACCACGCGCATTCTCACGCCAGACGACATCTACATGATTCTGCCCAACAGCCAGATCTCGCGGCAGATGCTCACCAACTACAGCGCGCCGCGCAAGCAATATCAGGCCAGCGTGGAGATCATGCTGGCACATGCCATTTCTCTGGAGAGGGCGAAATCGCTGCTCAAGGAAGCCGCAGCTGCTGCAATGCAGACGCAGGGCATGGTGGAAACGCAAAAGCCGTTGATTCGTGCCACCCAGTACGGGGCGGAAGGCATCACCTACACGATCAAGTACTGGGTAAGCAACTTTGCCTATGACGCAGAGTGCCGCGACGCGATGCTCGCTGCCGTTGACGAAGTGCTGCGCCGTCACGAAGTATCGCCCGGACGCGAACGCGTGAAGCTGGTGATCGGGCACGACAAGGCCGTTCGGGTGGAATAGCCGTGTTCACGTGTCATGTGATTGCGCTGCCCTACAGCGCGGACCCCGCCATCTATTTCGAACGCATTCGGCGCGAGCCCGGCGCGATCATGCTCGACAGCGGGCGGCCCGTTGCGACGCGGGGCAGATACGACATTCTGAGTGCCTGGCCGGTCGAAACACTGCAGCCATTTGAAGGCGAAGGCGGCGCCGACTTCCTGGCGCGGCTGCGGCTCAGCCTGCAGCCTTTGGGCAAGGCGGACTTCGCCGGAAGCCGTGATCTGCCATTTGCGGGCGGGCTGCTCGGCTACATGGCGTATGACTTTGGGCGGCGACTGGAACCGGGCTTGGAGCGGGGGCTGCAGAGCGACACGCATTCAGCCATTGCCGACGCCAGGTTCGGCCTTTATGACTGGGCCTTGATCAGTGACCATGAGGCGCTCACCACCCAACTGGTTTTCCACCCTCGCTGTAGCGAGGCGCGGCGCCGGCGCGTGCTCAATGTGTTTGATGAGGCGGGTGCGTCTGAGCGAATTCCGGAAACGGCGTCAGCCCATTCAATGGGGCCGCCGCTGGAAGCAGGCGAGTTCCGGCTGCTGACGTCGTTCTCACCCAGCATCACCCGCGAGGCCTATCGGCAGGGCATCGAACGCATCCACCGCTATATCCAGGCGGGCGACTGCTATCAGGTGAACTACACCCAGCGCTTTGAAGCGCGGTACCGCGGTGACCCCTGGCTTGCATACCGACGCCTGCGTGGTGTCTGCCCTGTTCCGTTTGCCGGTTATGTGGGCCTGGGCGGTGAGAACGCCATCCTGAGCCTGTCGCCGGAACGTTTTCTACGGCTGGGCCAGGGCTGGGTCGAGGCACGCCCCATCAAGGGCACGCGCCCAAGGGGTGCGACGCCGGAAACCGATGAGCTGCAGGCACAGGCCTTACTGAATAGCGAGAAAGACCGCGCCGAGAACCTGATGATCGTCGACCTGCTGCGCAATGACATAGGT
>JAEZGR010000136.1 GCA_023437255.1 Pseudomonadota bacterium
TGGCGACCCCGTGCGGGGTGGCGAAGAACACGACGTCGCACTGCTCAAGCCCGGCGGAATCAGGCACCTGGAATTTGAGATCGACACGACCGCGCAGGCTGGGGAACATCTCGGCGACCGGCATGCCGTCTTCCTTGCGCGAGGTGATTGCGCGCAGATCGACGTTCGGGTGCTGAGAGAGTAGTCGCAGCAGCTCCACGCCCGTGTACCCCGTGCCTCCAACGATTCCAACCTTGATGCGCGTCTCTGCCGAACTCATGACGATTCCTGAATGAAAATGATGGGTATTTTTTAATTATGCCCCAAAACGCAAAGCCCCCGGTCGAGGCCGGGGGCTTTGGGCACCGCGGGCACACGGCCCGGCGCTGGAAATTAGCGCTTGCTGAACTGCTTGCGGCGACGTGCCTTGTGGAAGCCAACCTTCTTGCGTTCCACTTCGCGGGCATCGCGAGTGACGAGGCCGGCCTGCTTCAGTGCGGGCTTGAGCGTTTCGTCGTAGTCGATGAGCGCGCGGGTGATGCCGTGACGCACTGCGCCGGCCTGACCGCTTTCACCGCCGCCGTGAACGTTGATGTGGAAATCGAACGATTCGAGGTGGTTGGTGAGAACGAGCGGCTGACGCACGATCATGCGGCCGGTTTCACGGGCGAAGTATTCGTCGACGGGCTTGCCGTTGACAACGATCTTGCCCGATCCCTTTTTCAAGAACACGCGGGCGACCGAAGTCTTGCGGCGGCCGGTGCCATAGTTCCAATTACCGATCATGACCTGTCCTTAGATTTCGAGCGGTTTGGGCTGCTGAGCAGTGTGGGGATGCTCGGCGCCGGCGTAAACCTTGAGCTTCTTGGCCATGGCGTAACCCAGCGGACCCTTGGGCAGCATGCCCTTCACGGCCTTCTCGAGCGCACGACCGGGAAAACGCTGCTGCATTTTCTCGAAGTTGGTTTCGGTGATGCCGCCCGGGAAGCCGGAGTGACGGTAGTACTTCTTGTCACGCGACTTGTTGCCGGTCACGACGATTTCGGCAGCATTGATCACGACGATGTAATCGCCGGTGTCAACGTGCGGAGTGAATTCTGGCTTGTGCTTACCACGCAGACGGTGTGCGACTTCGCTGGCCACACGCCCGAGGACCTTGCCCTTTGCGTCGATCACGTACCAGTCACGTTTGACTTCATGCGGCTTGGCCACAAAGGTCTTCATGATGGTTCCTAATTACAAGAGAATTAGCCCGGCGGAACATCCGCGGATAACGGGCCCGTTTCCAGGCATGCCGGCGGCCTTGTATGGCGCTGCCCGCGTAAGCCGGTTCGCCAAAGCGTTGTTTCCCGCCCGTGCGAAGCCTAACCTATACCCGGAAAAGCCTTGCATTCTAACACACGAGGCCTGGAACAGCACAGCAAAGAAAAACCGGCGCAGAAAGCTCGTGGCTTTTCTGCGCCGGAGTGGCGCGCGCACCGCGGCACGCACGCTGTTCAAGCTGGCGAGTGCTTACTTGCGCTGTGCAGCCAGGGCGGCGGCCAGGTAGTTGTCGAACGCGCCCTCGGCCACGCGCTGCCAGGGCACACTGCTGTCGCGGAAGCCCATGTAGCTGTCGTGAATCTTCTTGAAGCGGGCGTCTTTCTCGCCGAATTCCTTGAAGAGCTCGTTGGAGGTCTTGAAGGCGGCGTCCATGACGTCACGCGGGAAGGTACGCAGCACGGCGCCGGCAGCGATGAGGCGGCGCAGGGCATCGGGGTTGTGAGCGTCGTAATCGCCCACCATCTTGCTTCCCGCAGCGCGCGACGCCATGTCGATGAGCACCTGATAATTCTTGGGCAGCTCGTTGTAGGCGCTGTCGTTCACATACAGCGACACCTGAGCGCCACCTTCCCACCAGCCCGGAGCGTAGTAGTACTTGGCAACCTTCTGGAAACCCAGTTTCTCGTCATCGACGGGGCCCACGAACTCGACGGCGTCGAGCGTGCCCTTTTCGAGCGAGGGGTAGATGTCACCGGGCGGGATCTGCTGAGGAATCACGCCCATGCGCGACAGAACCTCGCCGGCGAAACCGGCTGTACGCATCTTGAGGCCCTGCAGGTCGGCAACGGAATTGATTTCCTTGCGGTACCAGCCACCCATCTGGGTACCGGTGTTGCCCAGCGGGAAGTTGACGATGTTGCGCTCGGCGAACAGGTCGCGCATGAGCTTCATGCCTTCGCCTTCGTACATCCAGGCGTACATCTGGCGTGCGTTCAGACCGAAAGGAACACCCGTGTCAAAGCAGAACGAGGGGTCTTTGCCGTAGTAGTAGTACGAAGCGGTCTGGCCACATTCAACCGTACGGTTGCCGACGGCTTCCATGACTTCGAAGCCCGGCACGATCTCACCGCCCGGATACAGGCGAATGGAGAAGTTGCCGTCGGTGGCTTCGCTGATGAAATTGCAGAACATCTGCGCCGTGCTGAACAGCGGTGGCAGCGAGGGCCCGTATGTGGAAGTCATCTTCCAGCTGATCTTCGGGTTGCTTTGCGCAAACACCGGAGCGCCGATGGCGGCCGTGCCCGCTACTGCTCCAAGCCCGGCCTTTTTAAGAAATGAGCGACGCTGCATTGTTCTGATCTCCTATTCCAGCATCCGATTTGTAATATGTTCTGGTGACGCACGCGTTGTGGGCATGCGTCAGTTCCGCGATACTACACCGGTACAGGCCTCTTGTGGCGACGGACATTCCCTAGGCACGCCCCTTTCGGGGCGGCGGGAACACGATCAGGATGCAGGGGCGACGCGAAAACGCCGCCCGAAAGTGCGGGGTTCAGGCGCCGGCGATTGCCATCTGTTCGATCAGGATCGAACCGCTCGACTTGGCGCCGCGCACCATGGTGTCGCTGCCGACGGCAACGATCTGGC
Organism: Pseudomonadota bacterium; assembly: GCA_023437255.1. Lineage (GTDB taxonomy): Bacteria > Pseudomonadota > Gammaproteobacteria > Burkholderiales > Burkholderiaceae_B > Yanghanlia. Next base: position 2,890 of record JAEZGR010000136.1, read on the forward strand.
GGAACATGTCTGCCAGGTTGCCGGCAATGGTGATTTCTTGCACGGCGTGCTGGATCTCGCCGTTTTCGACCCAATAACCGAACGCGCCGCGCGAATAGTCGCCGGTAACGTAATTGACGCCCTGGCCGATGAGTTCGGTGACCAGCAGCCCGGTACCCATCTTGCGCAACATGGCGTCGAGATTGTCGCCGCTGCGGGTCAGGCGCGAACGCAACTCCAGGTTGTGGGACCCACCGGCATTGCCCGTGGTGGGCAGGCCCAATTTACGACCGGTGTACGTCGAAAGGAAATAACCCTGCAACACGCCCCCGGTCAGCACCGAACGGGGCTGCGTGCGCACGCCTTCCGAATCAAACGCCGAGCTGCCCGCTCCACCCGAGATCCAGGGGTTCTCGAAAATATCGATGTGATCGGCCATGACCTGCCGGCCCGCTGCGTCGAGCAAGAAGCTCGCTTTGCGGTAAAGCGCGCCCCCGCTGGTCGCCTGCACGAGTGCACCCATGAGTCCGACCGCCAGCGGCGCCTCGAACAACACGGGAAACCGGCCGGTCTTGATACGCCGGGCCGATAAGCGGGCCAGCGTGCGTTGGGCGGCGTAGCGCCCCACTTCGGCAGGGTCAGCGAGCACGCGCCAGTCGCGCGCCGCGCTGTACCAATAGTCGCGCTGCATGGCGTCGCCCTTGCCGGCAATGGGCGACACCCCCACCGTATGGCGGCTATAGGGATAGCCGCCCATGAAACCGGCGGTATTACCCAGTACGAAGTGGCCTTCGTAGGTATCGATGGAGGCGCCGTCTGTGTTCGTGATGCGCGGACTCAGGTCACGCGCCGCCTGCTCTGCCTTGATCGCGAGGGCAGCCGCCTCATCAGACGAAATATTCCAGGGATGATGCAATTGCAGGTCGGGGTACGGTTCGGTCGC
>JAEZGR010000148.1 GCA_023437255.1 Pseudomonadota bacterium
GTCCGAGACGGCCTCAAGCCAGTACATCGGCGCGTGCTCTTTGCCATGCACGAGCTGAACAACGACTGGAACCGCCCATATAAGAAGTCGGCCCGTATCGTCGGTGACGTCATCGGTAAATACCACCCCCACGGCGATTCCGCAGTATATGAAACGATCGTGCGCATGGCGCAGGATTTCTCGCTGCGCTATATGTTGGTGGATGGTCAGGGCAACTTCGGTTCCGTCGATGGCGACAGCGCCGCGGCCATGCGTTATACCGAAGTGCGTCTTTCCAAGATCGCGCACGAGCTCCTGGCCGACATCGACCAGGAAACCGTAGACTTTGGCCCCAACTACGATGGCAGCGAGCAAGAGCCCCTGCTGTTGCCCTCGCGCCTTCCCAATCTGCTGGTGAATGGCAGCTCTGGTATTGCCGTGGGCATGGCCACGAACATTCCGCCGCACAACCTCGCCGAGGTGGTCGACGGCTGTTTGTTCGTGTTGCGCAATCCGCAGTGCAGCGTCGATGAGCTCATGGAGATCATCCCCGCGCCCGATTTCCCCACCGGCGGGATCATCTACGGCATGTCAGGCGTGCGCGAAGGCTACCGCACCGGTCGCGGTCGGGTGGTCATGCGTGCCAAGACCCATTTCGAAGACATTGATCGCGGCAGCCGCCAGGCCATTGTGGTCGATGCGCTGCCTTATCAGGTCAACAAGAAGTCGCTGCAGGAAAAGATTGCCGAGCTCGTGAACGAGAAGCGGATCGAGGGCATTTCCGATATTCGCGATGAGTCCGACAAAGACGGCATGCGACTCGTCATCGAACTCAAGCGCGGCGAAGTGCCCGAGGTGGTGCTCAACAACCTATATAAGAATACGCAACTGCAAGATACGTTCGGCATGAACCTGGTCGCGCTGGTCGATGGCCAGCCGCGTTTGCTGAACCTGAAGCAGATGGTCGACTACTTCCTTTCGCATCGTCGCGAAGTGGTCACCCGCCGTACCGTGTTCCAGTTGCGCAAGGCCCGTGAGCGTGGCCATGTGCTCGAAGGTCTGGCCGTCGCCCTTGCCAACATCGACGATTTCATCGCGATCATCAAGGCGGCGCCCACGCCCCCCGTGGCCCGCCAGGAACTCATGGCGCGTCGCTGGGATTCCTCGCTGGTTCGCGAAATGCTTCAGCGCGCCGACGAAGGCGACACGGTGGGCGGCGCCGCTGCCTACCGCCCCGAGTCGCTGCCGGCGGGTTTCGGTCTGCAGGAAGACGGCCTCTACAGGCTCAGCGAGGTTCAGGCACAAGAGATCCTGAACATGCGACTGCAGCGCCTGACCGGGCTCGAGCAAGACAAGATCGTCGGCGAGTACCGCGATATCATGGCGACCATCGCCGACCTGCTCGATATCCTGTCCAAGCCCGAGCGCATCACGCAGATCATCGGCGACGAGCTCACCGCACTGAAGGCCGAATATTCGGTTGCCGCCAAAGACGAGCGGCGCTCCGAGATCGAGCACAACGCGTTCGAAATCGATACCGAAGACCTGATCACGCCCATGGACATGGTCGTGACGCTTTCGCAGAGTGGCTATATAAAGAGTCAGCCGCTTTCAGAATACCGCGCGCAGCGCCGTGGGGGTCGTGGCAAGTTGGCCACCACCATGAAGGACGACGACTGGATCGATCAGCTCTTCATTGCGAATACGCACGACTACCTGCTGTGTTTCTCCGACCGGGGTCGGGTCTATTGGCTCAAGGTCTGGGAAGTTCCGCAAGGGTCGCGTAATTCGCGCGGTCGACCCATCGTCAACATGTTACCCCTTGCCGACGGCGAAAAAATCACCGTCGTGCTGAACGTCAAGGAATTCTCGGAAGACGAGTTCATCTTCATGGCCACCTCCGGAGGGGTGGTCAAGAAGACACCGCTCTCCGATTTCTCCAATCCGCGCAAGGCCGGCATTATTGCGGTGGCCCTCGACGAGGGCGACTTCCTGATCGGTGCGGAACTGACCGACGGCACGCACGACGTCATGTTGTTCTCCGACGCGGGCAAGGCGGTGCGTTTCGACGAAAACGACGTGCGACCCATGGGTCGTCCGGCCCGAGGCGTGCGTGGCATGAACCTCGAAGAGGGTCAGTCAGTCATTGCGCTGCTCGTGGCAGGCGACGAGTCGCAAACCGTGCTCACTGCAACCGAGAACGGTTACGGCAAGCGCACGCCCATTACCGAGTACACCCGCCATGGCCGTGGCACCAAGGGCATGATCGCCATCCAGACCTCGGCGCGCAACGGCAAGGTGGTTGGTGCCGTGCTGGTCGAGCCGGAAGACGAAATCATGTTGATCACCACGGGCGGTGTCCTGGTGCGCACACGTGTGTCCGAGATCCGTGAAATGGGCCGGGCAACGCAGGGCGTGACGCTCATCAGCGTCGACGACGGCAGCACTCTCTCGGGCGTTCGCCGCGTGGTTGAAAGCGATATCGACGACGAACCCGAAGCCATTCAGGTCATCGCCGAGACACCTGCCGGCGGAGCCGAGACGGACGCCACCGCTGCGGCAGACGAAAACGGTGAAGACGCCGGCACCGACAGCACCGACGCAGCAAGTGGGGAAGATGAATGAGTAGCGGTGTGACGCCTGCGGCGCCCAATCACGGGCGCCCCTGGAACTTCTCGGCAGGGCCTTCGGCGTTGCCGTTACCGGTGCTCGAACAGGCGGCGCGTGAGATGACCGACTGGCACGGTAGCGGCATGTCGGTCATGGAAATGAGCCATCGCGGCAAGCACTTCACGCAAATTCGCGACGAAGCGGTGGCTGACCTGCGTGAGCTGCTGGCGGTACCCGACAATTTCCACATTCTGTTCATGCAGGGTGGAGCCACAGCCGAGAACGCCATTGTGCCGATGAACCTGATCGGTCGCGGCGGATCCGGAAAGGCCGATTACGTACTTTCGGGTTCGTGGTCGGTCAAGTCACACAAAGAGGCACGGCGCTACGGCGACGTTGCCGTGGCCGCCAGCAGTGAGCAGGCCACCGTCATCGGCGGCAGCGAACAGGCACCGTTTACCTGGTTTCCCGCAGCCGACACCTGGCGCGTGCGCCCTGACGCAGCCTATGTGCACTTATGCGGCAACGAAACCATCGGCGGCGTCGAATTTGTCGACTGGCCGCGGCTGGCCGATCTCGGGGCGCCCGATGTGCCGCTGGTGGTTGATGTCTCGTCGAATTTCCTGTCCCGGCCCATCGATTTCACCAAGGTGGGCATGGTGTACGCCGGCGCCCAGAAGAATGCAGGGCCCGCCGGTGTCACGGTGGTGATTGTGCGCGACGACCTCATTGGCCATGCGCTGCCCATCTGCCCCTCGGCGTTTGATTACGCCAACGTGGCCGCAGCCGGCTCCATGTACAACACGCCGCCCACGTATTCGATCTATATCGCGGGGCTGGTGTTCAAGTGGTTGAAGCAGCAGGGCGGTCTCGCCGCCATCGAGGCGCAGAACATCCGCAAGGCCCAGGCGCTGTACGGGTTCCTCGACGCCTCCAGCTTTTACGTCAGCGCCGTTCATCCATCCGTTCGCTCGCGCATGAATGTGCCGTTCTTCCTCAACGACGAATCCCTGAACGCTGAGTTCCTCGCCCAGGCAGAATCGCGGGGGCTGATGCAGCTCAAGGGGCACAAGAGCGTCGGCGGCATGCGCGCTTCCATTTACAACGCCGTGCCTTTTGAAGGCGTTCAGGCACTGATCTCCTTCATGCAGGATTTCGAACAACAATATGGATAACACCCTGTTGGCTCGCTTGCAGCCCTTGCGCCAGCGCATCGATGAAATTGACGAACAGATTCTCCAGCTGCTGAACGAGCGGGCACGCACGGCTCAGGCCGTGGGCGACGTCAAGAAGGAATTCGACGTCGACGGGCCCGTTCTCAAGCCCGAGCGCGAAGCGGTCATCATCCGCTCGTTGCAGGCACGTAATCCCGGCCCGTTCACGGCCGAAGCCATCGACGCGGTCTGGACCCAGATCATCTCCACCTGTCGCGGGCTCGAAAGCGTGCTCACCGTCGCTTACCTCGGGCCTCAGGGTTCTTTTTCGGAGCAGGCGGCGTTTGAACACTTCGGGCATGCGATCGAGCCCGTGCGCTGCGACTCCTTCGACGAGGTCTTCCGCGCTGTCGAAGCGGGGCAGGCCGATGTCGGGGTCGTTCCGGTCGAGAATTCCACCGAAGGCGCGGTGAACCGCACCCTCGATCTTCTGCTGAACTCGCCGCTGAAGATCATTGGCGAGCGCTCGATCAAGATTCACCACAATCTGTTGACCAGGTCGGGCACCATGGATGGCGTGACCCGGATCGTGGCGCATCCCCAGGCGCTGGCACAATGCCGCAGCTGGCTGACTCGCAACTATCCGAACATCCGCCTCGATGCGGCCTCCAGCAACAGCGAAGCCGCCCGCATGGCGTCACTCGATCCCACCGTGGCGGCGATCGCGGGCGACCATGCCGCGCACGCCTGGGATCTCTTGGCCGTTGCTTCGGGCATTCAAGACGACCCGCAGAACCGCACGCGCTTCCTGGCTGTGGGCAAGATCGAAACGTTGCCCACCGGCGACGACCAGACCAGCATCATTCTGGCCGTACCGAACCGAGCAGGGGCGGTGTACTCCATGTTGGCGCCCCTGGCAGGCAACGGCGTCTCAATGACGCGCTTTGAGTCTCGCCCGGCCCGCACCGGTCAGTGGGAATACTATTTCTACGTCGACATGCTGGGTCACCGCAATGACCCCAAAGTCGCCAAGGCACTGAGCGACCTCAAGAAGGAAGTCGCTTTCTTCAAGGAGCTGGGCTCCTACCCGCGTCAATAGGGGCGCGCGATGGCAGACCATTCGTCGGCCGAGGCCGCGGCGACCTTGCCCACGCTCGCTGTCGTCGGGGTCGGGCTGATCGGCGGTTCGTTCGCGGCGGCATTGCGCCGTGCCGGTGCGGTCGGCCGTGTGCTCGGCGTGGGCCGCAATCGCAAGTCTTTGCAGGAAGCCATTGCGTTGGGCCTGATCGACGCGGAAGCGTCGGTGGAAGAAGCGGCGGCGCAGGCCGACATCATTCTGCTGGCCGTGCCTGTGGGCGCGACCCGGCAGGTGCTCGAGGCCATGCGACCTCATCTGCGTGCAGACACCCTCATTACCGACGCGGGCAGCACCAAGGTCGACGTGGTCGAGGCGGCACGGGCTGCGTTGGGTGAACGAATCGGGCAATTTGTGCCCGGCCACCCCATAGCGGGGGCGGAACAGACCGGCCCTTCGGCCGCCAGGGCCACACTGTACGAAGATCGCACCATCATTCTCACCCCCCTCGACGAAAACGACGCCCGGGCCCGGCGTGCCATCACCCGTCTCTGGGAAGCATGCGGCGCTCGGGTCGTGCTCATGGAGCCTGAGGTGCACGATGTGGTCTTGGCATCCGTCAGCCACGTCCCGCACTTTCTCTCCTCGGTTTATATGTGGCAGGTGGCGAGCGCCGACAATGCTGACCTGCGACTCGAGCTCGCCGGTAGCGGGTTCCGTGATTTCACCCGCATTGCGGCCGGCTCCCCCGAGATGTGGCGCGATATTTTCCTGGCGAACCGCGACGCAATGTTGTCGGAACTGGCGGACGTGCGGTTGTCGCTTGACCGTGCCGAACAGGCCCTGCGCGACGGCGATGCCGAGGAACTTCACGATTTCCTGGAACGCGCTGCGCTTGCGCGGCGCTTCTGGGGTAAGCGGAGCAGATTGGAATAATGACGAACACCACCGACCACCTGGTTCTCGCCCCGGTGAGCAGCGCGCACGGCACCGTGACGCTGCCTGGTTCAAAGAGTATTTCGAACCGGGTGCTATTGCTTTCCTCGCTTGCCGAAGGGCAGACTGAGCTGCACGGCCTGCTTGACTCCGACGACACTCGGGTGATGCTCGATTCGCTCGGGCGTCTGGGGGTGCCGATTCAGTCGCAGCCCGATGGCAGTCTGCGCATCCAGGGCGCCACGCGTTATCCGGTGGAACAGGCCGATCTGTTTCTGGGCAACGCGGGCACGGCCATTCGCCCGCTCACTGCAGCGCTGGCCGTTCTGGGCGGCCAATATACGCTCAGCGGCGTACCTCGCATGCACGAGCGGCCCATCGGAGACCTGGTCGACGCACTGCGTGGTCTGGGTGCCGAGATCGACTATCTGGGCAACGAAGGTTATCCGCCGCTGCGCATTGGCCGCGGCTCGCCTGACGCCAGTCGCCCGGTGCGAGTGCGAGGCAATGTGTCCAGCCAGTTTCTGACGGCGCTGCTGATGGCGGCGCCTGTTCTTGCCGCCGGGGAATCTGCGCCGGTGGTCATTGAGGTGGAAGGCGAGCTCATCTCGAAACCCTATATTGCCATTACGCTCAATCTGATGTCCCGCTTCGGCGTTCAGGTAGAAAGAGACGGCTGGCAGCGCTTCACGATTCCCGCCGGGCAGTGTTACCGTTCGCCAGGCGCGTATCGGATCGAGGGCGATGCCTCGTCGGCTTCATATTTCATGGCCTTGGGCGCCATTGGTGGCGGCCCCGTGCGAATCGTGGGTGCCGGGGCAGAAAGCATCCAGGGCGACATGGCGTTTGCCGAAGTCGTGCGCGACATGGGTGCCACGATTTCGATGCAGGCCGACGCCCTTGAGGTGAGCGGAATCCGTGTGATGCAGGGAGAACGGCTGCGCGCCTTCGATCGCGACTTCAACCTGATCCCGGATGCGGCCATGACGGCTGCCGCACTGGCGCTCTACGCCGACGGCCCGTGCACGTTACGCAATATTGGCAGCTGGCGTGTGAAGGAAACCGACCGCATCGCGGCCATGCATGCGGAACTGGCCAAGCTGGGGGCGCATGTCGAATCCGGCCCGGACTGGCTCAAGGTATACCCTTTGCAGGCGGGCCAATGGCGCAGCGCCGAGATCGCCACCTACGACGACCACCGCATGGCCATGTGCTTTTCGCTGGCAGCATTCGGCGGTGTGCCGGTGACCATACTCGAGCCGGGTTGCGTGGCGAAGACCTTCCCAGAATACTTCAGTGTCTATCAGAGCCTGGTGCACTCATGAGCGAAACAAATCCGGTTCCCGTCATTACCATCGACGGCCCCACCGCTTCCGGTAAAGGCACCATTGCCAGTCTGGTGGCCTCCCGCCTGGGGTGGTCGGTGCTC
>JAEZGR010000189.1 GCA_023437255.1 Pseudomonadota bacterium
AAATCTTGAGCTCTCGCGCGTGAACGCGGCGCAGGGCCGCAGGAACGCGATCGCCTGCCGTGAGCAGGACCCGGTCACCGGGAACCAGCAATGCGGCGTCGAGCAGCTGACGCTGCCCGCCGCGCACGACCGTGGCCTGAGGTGCTAGCATTCCGCGAATCGCAGTGAGGGCGTTCTCGGCCTTGCCCTCCTGCACGTATCCGATGATGGCATTGATGAGCACCGCCCCCCACAAGACACCCGCATCGACCCACTGGCCCAGCAGGGCCGTGATGATGCCGGCACCGGTCATCAGGTAGAGGAGTAGATTATGGAACTGGTGCAGAAAGCGCAGCACGGGATGACGGGCGCGGGCGCTCGCCAGCGCGTTCGGGCCGTGTGTCGCCAAGCGGCGTTCCGCCTCGCCGGATGAAATGCCCATCTGCGGCGAATCCAGTTCCTGCGCCACCTGTTGCGCGGGCAGCGCATGCCAAGGGTTCGCTGTATCAAGGCGTGGTTTCGTCATGAACGGCACTCCAGTCATCATGTAACATATTGTATTACCCTGTTTGGACATCCCATGAGCGAATCTGTACGTTATCAAAAGCTGATCGAATCCGCCCGCCATATTCCCATGTCATGTTGTGCCGTCGCGCATCCGTGCGACGCGAGTTCACTGAGCGCTGCCGTCGAGGCGGGTCGCCTCGGCCTGTTCCGGCCCGTTCTGATCGGTCCCAGCAGCAAGATTCAGTCGGTCGCTCGCGACGAAGGTATCGATATTTCCGGCATTCAAATCATCGACACCCCTCACAGCCACGCTTCGGCAGAACGGGCGGTGGAGTGTGTGCAAAGTGGGCAGGCTTCACTGCTCATGAAGGGCAGCCTGCACAGCGACGAGCTGCTGCATGCGATTCTCAAACACAAGGGCGGGCTGCGTACGGAGCGGCGGCTGAGTCATGTGTTCATCATGGATGTACCCAACTACGATGAGCTTTTGTTCATCACCGATGCGGCGGTGAATATTTTCCCCGACCTCGAAACCAAGGCAGATATTCTGCGCAATGCCATCGACCTGCACCACGCACTGGGGCTGGGTACGCCGCGTGTCGCCATTCTTTCTGCGGTGGAGCAGGTGACGAGCAAGATCCCCACCACCCTCGAGGCCGCGGCATTGTGCAAGATGGCCGATCGCGGCCAGATCGCGGGGGGTGTGCTCGACGGCCCGCTTGCGCTCGACAATGCCATCAGCCCCGAGGCCGCACGCGTGAAGGGCATCACGTCGCCGGTGGCCGGGTACGCACAGATTTTGCTCGTGCCTGACCTGGAGGCGGGCAACATGCTGGCCAAGAACCTGACATTCCTGGGTGGCGCTTCGGCCGCCGGCATCGTGCTGGGCGCCAAGGTGCCCGTGATCCTCACCAGCCGTGCCGACAGCAGCAGCGCCAAGCTGGCGTCGTGCGCCGTGGCCTCGCTCTATGCGAACTACCTGACTCGAAACGTGGCAAAGCCGGTGAGCGGAGCGGTCAATGCGTGACGTCATTCTGGTCATAAACGCGGGCAGCTCCAGCCTGAAGTTCCAGGTGCACCAGGCAGTCGCCGATGGTGGCCTGACCTTTCTTCTGGGCGGCCAGGTTTCGGGTATTGGTGCCGAGCTGCCCGCCTTCCGGGTCAAGGATGCTTCCGGCAGGGTGCTGGAAGACCGCAAGTTCGCATCTCACGAGGTGACGGACCTGGCGGCGGCCCAAGGCATCATGGCCGGATGGTTCCAGGACCGAACGGCCGAACCGCCCATTGCGGTGGGGCATCGCATCGTGCATGGCGGCCATCGCATGAGCCGCAGTGTGCTCGTTTCGCAAGATATCCTCGATTACCTCGACAGCCTGGCGCCGCTGGCGCCGCTGCACCAGCACAACAACCTCGCTCCGGTGCACGTGATCTTTGATCACTGGCCCGAGATCCGGCAGGTCGCCTGTTTCGACACCGCCTTCCACCGCACGCAGGGTCCGGTCGTCGAACGCTTCGCGCTGCCGCAGGAATACTATGACAGGGGCGTGCGGCGCTACGGCTTTCATGGCCTGTCTTATCAGTACATTTCTGGTTGGCTGCAGGAAAATCTGCCTGAGGCCGCCGCCGGCCGTGTCATCGCCGCGCACCTCGGATCAGGCGCATCGGCGTGCGCCCTGGTCGGCGGTGTGAGCCGGGAAACTACGATGGGCTTCACCGCGCTCGACGGCCTGCCCATGGGCACGCGGCCGGGCCGTCTGGATGCCGGGGTGGTGCTGTGGATGCTCGAGCAGGGCATGGGGCATGATGAAATCCAGGATCTGCTCTACAACCGTTCGGGCATGAAGGGGCTGTCGGGCATCAGCAATGACATGCGCACGCTGCTTGCCAGCGAAGATCCGGCGGCCGCGCTGGCCGTAGAGTATTTCACCTACCGCACTGCAGAAAGCATTGCGGGCCTGTGCGTGGCCGCCGAGGGGCTTGATTCCCTGATCTTCACGGCCGGCGTCGGCGAGAATGCGCCCGAGATTCGCGCCGGGGTGTGCCGTCGCCTCGAATGGCTGGGTATTCGGCTCGACGAATCCGCCAACGCGCAGAATGCGCTCAAGATTTCTGCGGCCCGCAGCCCAATCGATGTCTATGTTATACCGACCAACGAGGAACTGGTCATCGCACGGCAGACGTATGACACGATTCGAGGCATGCTGTAGGCGGGCGATGGCCCATCGGTCCTCGCATCTTGATCCAGACTGCTGCGGCATTCTGTGCCGCAGCTCCTGTACGGAGAAATTGCAATGCCAACAGACCCCCGCACTGAACCGACGTCGCTGTTGCAACTGCCCGCCTATCGGCGCTGGGTGGAAGGGCGGGGCGTAATTTCTCACCAACCGCGAACCAACCACCGCATTCTTGACCTGGCGAACAGGCTGACGGCAGAGGGACGCGTTCCCGACGCGACCTTTGTCTTCGATGTGTTGGCCGCGGCCGACCGGCTGGCGAATGCGGCGATGTGGCTCGTGGTGCACATGACCTATGCCCAGCGAGTACGTCTCGATGGTGCTCCGCTGCAGGCCGAGGATTTCAAAGCCTCTCCGCAGGGGCATACCGGTGGCTCACTGAACATGGTGCCTGCCTATGTGGCCTATCTGGCCGCCAACGCGCTGACCGGTCAGACCCGCGGATGGATGATGGGGCAGGGGCATTGTGTGGCGGCCATCGAGGCGGTCAACGCGCTGATCGGCAATCTGTCTCCGGGTCAGGAGGGTCGCTATACGGCGACCGATGAAGGCCTGACGCGCCTTGTTCAGGACTTCTATTCGTACGCCATCACCCCCGAAGGGCTACCCGGCGTGCCGCTCGGCAGTCACGTCAACGTGCACACGGCGGGCGGAATTTCAGAAGGCGGGTATCTGGGTTTTGCCGAGGTCCAGTATGTGCATCAGCCGCTGCCGGGCGAGAGCCTGGCGGTGTTCCTGAGCGATGGGGCATTTGAAGAGCAGCGGGGTGCCGATTGGGCGCCGCGCTGGTGGCGGCCCTCGGACAGCGGCTACGTGATGCCGGTCATGATCATGAACGGGCGACGCATCGACCAGCGTACGAACATCGTCCAGGAAGGCGGCGCGGACTGGCTCTTGAGGCATCTGGCACTGAACGGTTTCGAGCCCTTCGAGATCGACGGCCACGATCCGGCCGACTACCTCTGGGCATTGCTGCACATGGAAGACACGCTCGCCGGCTACGTTCAGTCGCAGCGTGACGGCACGCTCACCTATCCGTTGCGTCTGCCGCACGCCGTTGCCACCTGCGTGAAGGGATATGGCTTTCCTGGCGCGGGCACCAATCACGCACACAATCTGCCCTTGGGAAAGAATCCCGCAGTTGACGAGGCAGCCCGGCGGGCATTCAACGATGGCGCGGCACGGCTGTATGTCGATGTGGCCACGCTTGACGCGGCGCGCGCCCTGTTCAAACTGCACGAAACGCAGGGGCGCCCGCTGGAACGCGACCATCCTATGGCACGGCGCAGGGTGGCCCGACCGCAGCTGCCGCAGGGCACGGTTCGCCCTGAAGCCGGCAAGCCGATGTCACCCATGTCCGCCATCGACGACGCCTTCGTCGCGATCGTCGATGCGAACCCGGGCCTGCGGGTACGGGTGGGCAATCCCGATGAATTGCAGAGCAACCGTATGGTGCGCACGCTGCAGCGCCTGAAGCATCGCGTCGATCAGCCTGAGGAGGGCGGGCTCGAAGCCGTCGACGGCTCCGTCATCACCGTGCTCAACGAAGAGGCGGTGGTGGGCGCAGCACTGGGCAACAAGGGCGGCTTGAACATCGCCGTCAGCTACGAGGCATTCGCGGTCAAGATGCTCGGCGCCATGCGCCAGGAAATCCTCTTCGCACGTCATCAGCGTGAGGCCGGTTCGCCCCCGGGCTGGCGCGGGGTGCCCGTCGTCGTCACCTCGCACACCTGGGAGAACGGCAAGAATGAACAGTCGCACCAGGACCCGACCCTCTGCGAGGCCATGCTGGGCGAGATGTCCGACACTGCGCGAGTGTTCTTCCCGGTCGACGCGGCCACGGCGGTCGCTTCCCTGCATGCCGTGTACGCCAGCGAAGGCGTTATTGCCACGCTGGTCGTACCGAAGCAGGAAATGCCGCAACTGTTCAATGAAGCAGACGCTCATGCGGCGATGCAGGCCGGATACGCGGTGCTGCAGCCCGCGTCACCCGACGTGCGCATCCAGCTGGTGGCTGTCGGTGCCTATCAGGTGCTCGAGGCGCGTCGCGCGGCCCGCGTCCTGGCGAAGGGAGGCTGCCCGGCGCAGGTGGTGGCGGTGCTGGAACCGGGGCGGTTGCGCATGCCGCGCGACCGCATCGAGTCGGACTTCGTCATCGCCGAGTCACAGCTTGCCGAGGCGTTTCCGGCGAACATGGCGCGTGTGATCGTCTCGCACTGTCGCCCGGAACCCATGTTGGGGGTGTTGCGCCGTCTCGACAGTGGCGCGGCCCGCACGCGGGCACTCGGCTACATCAACCGGGGCGGCACATTCGATGTGGAAGGCATGCTCTTCGCCAATCAGTGCACCTGGGCGCACATTGTCCAGCAGGCGGCTCAGGCGTTGGGCGAGCGCGTTTCGCGCTACCTTTCTGAAGATATCGTGGCCACACTGGCCGGGCGTGGCAATCCGGCCGCACTCTATACACAAGGCGCATGACCCATGGCGGCTGACAACACACTGACCCTTTCCTTCCTGGGTGCCGCAGGCACGGTCACAGGGTCGCGCACATTGATGCGTGCCGGCGGTCGCAGCGTGCTGGTGGACTGCGGGCTTTTTCAGGGGCTCAAGAACCTCAGGCAGCGCAACTGGGCGCCGTTTCCGGTCGCTCCTTCCTCCATCGACGCGGTCGTTCTGACCCACGCACACCTAGACCATTCTGGGTATCTGCCGCGGCTCGCCCGTCTGGGGTTTGCCGGCCCGATCTATGCCACTGCCGCCACGGCCGAACTCGCCCGGATCCTGTTGCTGGACAGCGCCGGTATCCAAGAGGCCGATGCCGAATTCCTGAACCGGCATGGTCTGAGTTCCCACAAGCCGGCTCTGCCGCTGTACACCATCCAAGATGCCGAGCGCGTCCTGAAACAGTTTCGCAGAGTCGAGTTCGATGAGTGGGAGGACTTTCTGCCGGGGCTGCGCGCCCGCTGGCGCACCTCCGGTCATATCCTGGGTGCCTCGATTGTCGAGATCGAGCACGGCGGGCGCCGTGTCGTGTTCTCTGGCGATCTGGGGCGTTATGACGATGCGCTCATGAATGACCCGACCCAGATCGAGCAGGCCGATTATCTGGTGCTTGAATCCACCTATGGTGATCGCAGCCACGGCGATGACAACCCGCTTGAAACGCTGCATGACATCATCACCCGCACGACTCAGCGCGGCGGTACCGTGGTGATCCCCGCCTTTGCAGTGGGGCGGGTGCAGCTGCTGCTCTGGTATCTGTATCGCCTGCGAGGAAAAGGGCGCCTGCCGGCGAGCCTGCCCATTTACGTCGACAGCCCGATGTCGACCGATGCCACCGATCTCTACAGCCGCAACTCCGCCCTGCTGCGCCACGGCCACTCAGAACTGCATGCGGCATTTCAGATGCCGCGCTATGTCCGCGATGTACAGGAATCGAAATCCCTCGATATTTCGCCCATGCCCAAGGTCATCATCTCGGCCAGCGGCATGGCCACCGGCGGGCGGGTGCTGCACCATCTCAAGCACTACGCGCCCGATCCGCGCTCGACCATTCTGTTTGCGGGCTACCAGGCGGTCGGAACCCGCGGAGCCACGATCGTGAACGGCGCCAGCCAGGTCAAGATCCATGGCGAATACATACCCATTCGTGCCGAGGTCCAGAATCTTTCGACGCTTTCGGCACACGCCGACAGCGACGAGATCATGCGCTGGCTGCGAGGCTTCGACACGGCACCCAACCGCTGTTTTCTGAACCACGGGGAAGCGGCTGCTTCCGATACCCTGCGCCTGCGCATCAAGGACGAGCTCGGTTGGTCGGTGAAGGTCGTCGAGCATCTCGAGGAGGCTGAGCTGTCATGAATGGGGTGACCGGCCTGCCGGGTCAGGAATCCGCACTGGCGCAGCTGCAGGCCCGACGTCTGCGCATTCACACGGTGCACGAGTCGGTGGTGTTTCTGCGTTCCGACAGCCCGGTCTGCCGTTCAGAGGGCCTTGGAACCCAGGTGCGCGTGACCGTGCGCTTTGGCGCGCGCGAGATCATGGCCACGTTGTATCAGGTCGATGGCGAAGGTATGGGTCTCGATGAAGCGGGGCTGTCGGAAAGTGCCTGGAACCGGCTGGGGCTGCACGAAGGCGATACAGTCTCGATACGCCAGCCGCATCCGCTCGATTCCTTTTCCGCCTTGCGCCGTCGCATATTCGGGCACCGTCTCGACGAGACGTCGCTCAGCATGGTGATCGGCGATATTGCCGCCGAACGCTATTCCGACGTGCATATCGGGTCATTCCTGACCGCCTGCACCACGCTGCCGCTTGATGCCGACGAAACGCGGGGGCTGACACGCGCCATGGTGGGTACCGGCACCATGCTGACCTGGCCCACCCGGATGGTGCTTGACAAACACTGTGTCGGCGGGCTGCCCGGCAACCGCACAACACCGCTGGT
This sequence comes from Pseudomonadota bacterium, assembly GCA_023437255.1. Classification (GTDB taxonomy): domain Bacteria; phylum Pseudomonadota; class Gammaproteobacteria; order Burkholderiales; family Burkholderiaceae_B; genus Yanghanlia. The sequence continues at coordinate 7,168 of JAEZGR010000189.1, forward strand.
GGTGGCGATCGTGGCCGCGCACGGCCTCACGATCCCCAAGACCTCATCGCGCGCCATCACTTCGCCGGCCGGTACGGCGGACACGATGGAAACGCTGGCACCTGTCGAGTTGCCGATCGAGCAGATACGCAAGGTGGTCGAACAGGAAGGCGGCTGTGTGGTCTGGGGCGGAGCGATGCAACTGAGCCCGGCTGACGACATCATGATCCGTGTGCAGCGGGCGCTCGATCTCGAGAACGACGGTCAGATGGTCGCGTCGGTTCTCTCCAAGAAGATCGCCGCGGGCGCGACACACGTGGTGGTGGACATACCCGTGGGCCCGACAGCCAAGGTGCGCAGCGCTGCCGCCGCCGATGTATTGCAGACGCTGCTTGAATCCGTGGCCGCCGCTTTCGGCCTGCATCTGGTCACCGTGCGTAGCGATGGCCGCCAGCCAGTGGGCCGGGGTATCGGCCCGGCGCTTGAGGCGCGAGATCTTCTGTCGGTGTTTCATAACGAGGCGGAAGCGCCGGCCGACCTGCGCGAACGCGCGTGTTGTCTCGCGGGCATATTGCTCGAAATGGGCGGCAAGGCGGCGGTCGGGCAGGGGCAGGCGCTGGCGCTGCAGACCCTCGCCGATGGTAGGGCATGGAAGAAGTTTGTTGCGATCTGCGAGGCACAGGGCGGTCTGCGCGTACCCCAAGTCGCTCCGTTGCAGCGGCCCTTGTGTGCGCCGGAAACCGGGCGCATCAAGGATATCGACAATCGCCGCCTGGCTCGCCTGGCCAAACTGGCCGGTGCGCCCGAAAGCGCGGTGGCAGGCGTCGAGATGCTCGTGCGTTGGGGCGACACGGTGGAGCGGGGTCAGCCCCTGTGCCATGTGCACGCCGCAAGCCCGGGTGAACTGGAATACGCCCTGGCCTTTGCGGAAGCCAACCCCGGCATCGTTGAGGTGGAGCCCGTCTGAGCCGGGCACCCCCCACGGGGGCCTATACGGCAGTCGTGCGGCGCAGGGCGGCTGCCAGCGCCAGCACGCCCGCGATCACGAACAGGGCCATGCCCCAGAACACGTATTCGACACCCAGCAGCTTCACCTGTGCGTCCATGCAGGTGGCGAAAATACCGAATAGCCACGGCAGACTCGCATCGAGCCCCGATTCGACCATGAAGCGGTCGGCGAATGTGCGGTCACACGAGAACATCTGCGCCGCAACGCTGTACTGATACCATGCCGCGGCCACGCCACCGGCTGCGACCAGCGCCGAGAACATGCCTGCAATCCGGGCCAGGACCGAGCTGATTCGCCCGAGCAGAACGCCCAGCCAGCAAGCGGCCGCGATCACCAGGAACAATAGCCTTTGAAAGACACACCACGCGCAGGGCGGCATGTCGAAAACGTGCTGTGATACCAGGGCGGCTGCGACGCCGCCCACGCAGAGCAGGGCGACGATGTGCAGCAGACGGGTGGTGGAAGCGCTCATGAATGTTTGATTTCCTGTGCCAGATTCACAATCAGGTCGTGCGCGCCGTCCCACAT
>JAEZGR010000198.1 GCA_023437255.1 Pseudomonadota bacterium
GTGGAAAGCATCGGCATTGCCCGAACCTGGGCGGAGATCGAACGCGCCGACGTGGTGATACACCTTCAGGATGCCCGTGAAGCCAGCGACGAACTGGAAGAAGAGATTGCGCGCCGCCTGCCTGCGCGCACGCCCGTCCTGAAGGTGTTCAACAAGCTTGACCTGCTCTCGGAAAAACAACCTGGAAGCGAGCCGAACGAAGATACGTTGTATATCTCAGCCAAGACCGGCAGCAACCTCGATATCCTGCGCAGGCGCCTGCTCGACATTGCCGGTTGGTCGCCCGGCGCACAATCACCGTGGCTCGCGCGCGAGCGGCATCTCATAGCCCTGGCAACTGCCGGCGAGCATCTTGCCATGGCGCGTTCCCACGCCGATCATGACGATCAGGTGCTGGATCTGTTCGCGGAAGAACTGCGGCTCGCACACGACGCGCTGGGCGCGATCACCGGCCAATTCACCAGCGAAGACCTGCTTGGCGAGATCTTCTCGAGCTTCTGCATAGGGAAGTAACGGTCTAGCCTTCGAGAACACCCTCTTCGGCGGCATCCCCTGCTCGCAGCCGCTCACCCTCATCTTCGCCGGAAAACTGCTCGAAGATGCTGACCTGCTCTTCGTTCTCGAGAATGATCCGGGCGGTGAGCTGCACATGCTCGGTGAGCAGCGCCACGGCCCGCTGCGTATCACGGCCGATCACCGCTTCGGCGATATCGTGGTGTTCCGTGTCGAGATGCGGTCGGTCGATGCGGATCGACAGGACCCGGTAGCGTTCGGAGTGGCTGTACAGCAGCTCACGAATCCTTAGCAGCCACGGGCTGTCACAGGCCTCGACCAGCGTGCCATGAAAACGGGTATGCGCGGTGATCCAGTCGGGATTGAAGCCGTCTCGCAGGCGCGCAGGGGTGCGACTCAGTTCGTGCAAGGCAGCCAGAATTCGGCCCTCCCAGGCCACGTCGCCATGGCGGATCGAACGCTCGAGGCACTGGGATTCGATCGACACGCGCTGCTCGGTCAGGTCGAGCAGATCCTCACGCGACACCGCAGCCACCCGGAAGCCGCGGCGCGGCTGCGGGATCACGAATCCATCGGAACTCAGCCGCGCCAGCGCTTCGCGCACGGCACTGAGGCTGACCCCGCGTTCGGCCGCCAACGAAGCAATATTGAGCTTGGTGGCCGGCTTGATCCGGTAGGTGAGCATATCGTCGCGCAGCGACTGATACACGCTTTCTGTAAGGCTTTTGCTGGATTTTGACACGCGCCCATTCCCACTTGTCTGTGCTGATTCCTGCCACCGGGCCGGATTGGCAGGGTCGCATCGAGCCGGAATCTCAGCGGCGACGATAGCGTACGCCCCTGTACCCGATCAAGCCTCCCCGAAACGCCCCTTAACGAAAAGGGGCACTTGCCCTATTGACATGAATCTATAAAAAATCGATTATTCGTCTGAAATCGATTTTAAGGCCCGGGCAGCAGAATATTCAAGCTACAACACAGCCAGGCCCGGCCGCAGCAGACCTCACGGAGGAGGAACGGAATGAGAGCAGCACTCATCGGCGCCGGCTCGCTTGGCACGATCATCGGCGCACTGATGACCCAGGGCGGGCGGCCGATCGACCTGATCGACGCCAATGCAGAACATGTGGCGGCCCTGAACCGCGACGGCGCCCGAATCACGGGGGAACTCGAGCTCGTCGTTCCCGTGACGGCACTCACGCCCCAGGAAATGAGTGGCCATTACGACCTGGTGTTCCTGCTGAACAAGCAGACAGCCAACGACGCGGTGCTTGAGCATCTGCTGCCCTTTCTTCACAGCGAAAGTGTCGTATGCACCCTGCAGAACGGCATCCCCGAACCCCGCGTCGCTTCGTATGTTTCGGCCGCCCGCACCATTGGTGGCGCCGTCGGCTTCGGAGCCACCTGGATCGGGCCGGGCGTATCACAGCTCACCACCAAGGTCGAAACCATGCGCGACTTTGCGTTCGAGATCGGCGAGATCGACGGCGAGCCGCGCCCACGCCTCGCGCAGGTCCAGGACTATCTGTCGTGCGTAGGCACGACCCGCATCCTGCCGGACCTCATGGGCATCCGCTGGTCGAAGGTCTTGATGAACGCCACCTTCAGCGGCATGTCCGCCGCCCTGGGCTGCACCTTTGGCGAAGTGCTCGGCGACCCGCGCGCCGTGCGCTGCGTGGCCTTCATCGCCGACGAAACCGTTCGCGCCGCCCATGCAGCAGGCTACCGCATGGCACCGATGCAAGGTGAAGACTTTGAAGCGTTCCTGCTGGAGTCGGCGGCTCAAGTCAGCGCACAGTTCCCGCTCATCGAGCGCATCTGGAACCAACATCGCAAGCTGCGCGCGAGCATGCTGCAGGACCTCGAGAAAGGGCGCGACACGGAGATCCGCTACATCAATGGCGTCGTGTGTGATACCGCCCGCCAGCACGGCATCGCCACCCCCTTCAACGACAAGGTGGTGGAGCTCGTGCTCGAGGCACAGCACACCCGCAGCGTGCCCAACTTCAGCAACATCATGCGGTTCGACGACCTGCTCGACGCCCGCACCGGCCCGACCCAACACGTCTAGGAAACAGGCAATGGCATCATCAAAACGCTCGTCCAAAGTCATCATCACCTGCGCCGTAACGGGCGCCGTACACACGCCGTCGATGTCGGAGTACCTGCCGCTCACGCCAGACCAGATCGTGCAGAACGCGGTCGATGCGGCCAATGCGGGCGCGGCCATCGTGCACCTGCACGCGCGCGATCCGCAAGACGGTCGCCCCACTCCCGACCCGGCGGTCTTCGACATGATCGTGCCGCGCATCCGTGAACAGACCGATGTGGTGATCAACATCACCACCGGCGGAAGCACGCGCATGACGCTTGAAGAGCGGTTGGCCTACCCACTGCGGCTGCAGCCTGAAATGTGCTCGCTGAACATGGGTTCCATGAACTTCTCGATTCACCCGGTGGCACAGAAGATCAAGGAATGGAAATACCCCTGGGAACAGTCCTACATCGAAGGCATGGAAGACCTGATCTTCCGCAACACGTTCAAGGACATCAAGCACATCCTGAAGGTGCTCGGCGAAGACTGTGGCACCCGCTTCGAGTTCGAGTGCTACGACCTGGGGCATCTCTACAACCTGGCGCATTTTGTGGATGCCGGGCTGGTCAAGGGCCCGCTCTTCATCCAGATGATCTTCGGCATTCTGGGCGGCATGGGGCCCGACCCCGAGAACCTGACGCTCATGCGCAGCACGGCCGATCGTCTCTTCGGTCGCGAGAACTACCAGTTCTCGATCCTGGGTGCCGGGCGTCACCAGATGCCGCTGCTCACCATGGGCGCGGTCATGGGGGCAAATGTGCGGGTCGGTCTGGAAGACAGCCTGTATCTCGAGCCGGGCAAGCTCGCCACCTCGTGCGCCGACCAGGTGCGCAAGATCCGTCGCATTCTCGAAGAGCTCTCACTCGACGTCGCCAGCAGCGATGACGCGCGGGCGATGCTTGAGCTGAAGGGCAGCGCGAGCGTTGCGCTCTGAGCGGCGGGGGAGGCATGGAGTTCTTTCTGATCTCACTGCTGAACAGCCTGAGCTACGGCCTGCTGCTGTTCATGCTCTCGTCGGGGCTCACGCTCATCTTCAGCATGATGGGCGTGCTGAACTTCGCGCACGCCAGCTTCTACATGCTGGGTGCCTACTTCGCCTACACCATCAGCGGCATTGCCGGTTACTGGGCGGCCTTCTTCCTGGCGCCCCTGCTGGTCGGTGCTGCGGGCGTGTTGGTCGAACGGTATGGCCTGCGTGCGGTCCACAAGTACGGCCACGTTGCCGAGCTGCTGTACACCTTCGGACTGTCCTACCTCGTGCTCGAGGCGGTGCAGCTCATCTGGGGCCGGTCCGCCGTGCCCTACGGGATTCCGGAAGTGCTGCAGGGGCCCCTTTTCACCCTGTATACCACCACCTTCCCCAAGTACCAGGCGTTCATGATGCTGATCGCGGTGCTGACGCTGCTCGCGCTGTACCTGGTTCTCACACGCACCCGCATCGGCCTCATTATCCAGGCATCGCTCACCCACCCCGAAATGGTCGAGTCCCTCGGCCATAACGTTCCACGGGTATTCATGCTGGTGTTTGGCGGCGGCTGTGCGCTGGCCGGTCTGGCAGGCGTGATCGGCGGGAATGCGCTCGTGACCGAACCCGGCATGGCCGAGACGCTGGGCACGATCATCTTCGTGGTGGTGGTGGCAGGCGGCATGGGCTCGCTCATGGGCGCCCTCATGGCCTCGCTGCTCATCGGGGTGATCCAGACCTTCTCGATCGCCATAGACCTGTCGCCCCTCGACATTCTTTCGGCGGCCGGCGTGAACGTGGGGCCCGAAGCCTTCGGCCACGCCGTGCTGGCCGTCAGCCTCTCCGACGTCGCACCCATGCTGCCTTACGCGCTGCTGGTGTTGATCCTCATATTCCGCCCCCGCGGGCTCATGGGCAAGCGGGAGAACTGAGCCATGACCACACAATCACTGATCGCCAGTCCTTCCCCGGCGCTCACCGCCAACCGCCAGCTCGTGCTCTGGCTGGGTTTCGCGGTCGTGCTGCTTGCCGCACCGCACGTCTTCACCTCGTCGCTCGCCCATTCTCACCTCACGCAAATGGGCACCATGATCGTGCTCACCCTGTCGTACAACATCCTGCTGGGTCAGAGCGGCATGCTCTCGTTCGGGCACGCGGCCTTCTCGGGGCTCGGCGCCTTCATGTCGGTGCACGCCATGAACCTGGCCGGCGACGGCGCATTCTGGCTCCCCCTGCCCCTGGTCCCCATCGTCGGTGCATTCACAGGCCTGGCCTTCGCCGCGCTCATCGGCTACATCATCACACGCATATCCGGCGTCGCTTTCGCCATGATCACCCTTGGCATCGGCCAAATGGCCTACGCCAGTGCGCTGATGTTTCCCGGCTTCTTTGGTGGCGAAGGGGGCGTCTCGACCGATCGCGTCTATGGCGAACCCCTCTTCGGGTGGACCTTCGGCCCGCAGCTGCAGGTGTACTACTTAGTCGCTTTCTGGCTCTTCATCTGCGTGGCGGCCACCTGGTACCTCACGCGCACGCCCCTGGGGCGACTGTTGAACGGCGTGCGCGACAACGAAGAACGCATCCCCTTCATCGGCTTCAATCCGCACATGCTGCGCTACATGGCGCTCATGGCCTCCGGACTGTTTGCCGGCATCGGCGGTGCACTCATGGCCATCAACTTCGAGATCGCCACCGACGAAGTGCTGAGCCTTCATGAATCCGGCGCCGTGCTGCTCTTCACCTTCATCGGCGGCACCACCACCTTCGTGGGCCCCATCCTCGGCGCCGCTATCGGCATCTTCCTCACAAAGATCCTGCCCGACTACACACCGGGCTGGCAGATGTATCTGGGCGTCGTCTTCATGCTTGTCGTGGTGTATGCGCCCGGCGGCATCAGCAGCCTGCTGCGTCCGGGTCTCGAGCTCGTGCGCCGCACGTTCCACTACAGGCGCCATGGCCTGTTCCTGCGGCTGCTCGCGAGCGCGGCAACGTTGTTAGTGGGCACCGTGCTGCTCATCGAGCTCATGTACCACCGCAGCAGCGGCAGCGCCGCACCGCTTGAACTCTGGCGCATGTCTCTCGACCCGGCAGGCATGCTCGTCTGGGTGATTGCGCTGACCTTGCTGCTGGCGGGCATGCTCACCATCAAGCGAACGGGCCGCGCGCTGCTGCGCCAGGTCGCGAACGACGTCGACAGCGCCGAAGGAGCACAACCATGAACGACGCAATCCTTCAGCTCAAGAACGTCAAGAAGCAGTTCGGCCAGACAGAGATCATTCGCGGCCTGGACCTGGAAATCAGAAAGGGCGAGCGGCTGGCAGTGATCGGCCCGAACGGCGCCGGAAAATCCACGGTGTTTCACCTCATCTCCGGCAGACTCGCGGTCACCTCCGGCGAAATCTGGTTCGATGGCGCGCGCATCGACGACTGCAACGCCCAGCAGATTTACCAGCGCGGGCTGAGCCGCAGCTTCCAGATCACCAACCTATTCGCCCGTCAGACGGTGTACGAGAACCTGCTTTCCGCCGCCATGTGGGCGCAAGGCTACCGCTACACCTTCTGGAAGCGCATCAGCCGGCTGCAGCCTCTGCATGAACGCGCCCAGGAAGTTCTCGAACGCATCGGACTGACCGCCCGCCGCGATGTCCCGGTCAACCTGCTGACCTACGCGGAACAGCGCGCCCTCGAGATCGGCATGTCCATCGCCGGGGGTGGCCACACACTTCTGCTTGACGAACCCACGGCCGGCATGAGCCGCAGCGAGAGCGATGCCGCGATCGAACTCATCAAGTCCGTGAGCGCCGACAAGACACTGCTGATCGTTGAGCACGACATGGGGGTTGTGTTCGGCCTGGCCGACCGGGTCGCGGTCGTGGTCTACGGCCAGGTGATCGCCTGTGACACGCCCGAAAACATCCGCGCCAACGCGCGCGTTCAGGAAGCCTATCTGGGCGTCAAGAAAGAGAAGAAAACAGAGGTGGCCAATGGCATTGCTTGAAATCTCTGGTCTACACGCCTACTACGGCAAGAGTCACGTTCTGCAGGGCGTGGACCTCAAGGTTCACGCCGGCGAGATCGTCAGCCTGCTGGGTCGCAACGGCGTGGGTCGTTCAACCACCGTGAAGGCCATCATGGGGCTCGTGCATTCCACCGGCGAGGTGAACTTCGATGGCCGGCCCATCCAGGGCCTGAAGACCTACGAAATCGTGCACGCTGGCCTGGGCTATGTGCCCGAGAGCCGCGAAGTGTTTCCCTCCCTCACGGTGGAGCAGAACCTCATTCTTGGTCAGAAGCGCGGCGTGCGTTCGCAATGGTCTCTCAACGACATGTACGACATGTTCCCGCGCCTGAAAGAGCGCCGCCACACCCCGGCCGGTGTGATGTCGGGAGGCGAGCAACAGATGCTGACCCTGTGCCGCTCGCTCATTGGTGACCCCCGCCTGATCATGATCGACGAACCCACTGAGGGGCTGGCGCCCCAGATCGTCGAACAGGTCGCGCAATACCTCGACATTCTCCGCCAGCGCGGCGTGGCCGTGCTGCTGGTGGAGCAGAAACTGGCGATCGCCCTCGACATATCGCAGCGCGTGTATGTCATGGGGCGAGGCGCCATTGTGTTTGAAGGAACACCGGACGATCTGCGCGAAGCGGCACATGTTCGCAAGGATTGGCTGGAAGTCTAGCGTCGACCATCACTACCCACAGAGGAGACACAATGAATTTCAAGAAACTGAGACTGGGCGCTCTGGCACTCGCCCTGGGGCTGGCAAGCGGCCTGACTCATGCCGAAAACATCAAGATCGCCCTGATCGATCCGCTTTCCGGCCCCTTTGCCGCGCTGGGTGAAAACCAGCTGCGTACCTGGCAATACTTCAGCGATCTGGCCAACAAGGAAAAATGGGCCGGCGAGCACACCCTCGAGATCGTGGGCTTCGACAACAAGGCAGGCGTGCAGGACAGCCTCAGCCAGCTCAAGCGCGCCATCGACCAGGGCTACCGTTACGTGGCACAGGGCAACGGGTCGGGTGTGGCCTTCGCACTGGTCGATGCCATCGACAAACACAATTCGCGCAACCCCGGCAAGGAAGTCGTTTACTTCAACCATGGTGCCATCGACCCCGACCTTACCAACGACAAATGCAGCTTCTGGCACTTCAGCGTAGATTCGAACGTTGAAATGAAGATGCAGGCGCTGGTGAATCACCTGGCGAGCAACAAGGATGTGAAGAAGGTTTACATCATCGGCCAGAACTATGCATTCGGCCGCTCGGTGAGCAAGGCCGCAAAAGCGATGCTGGCCGAGAAGCGCCCCGACGTCGAGATCGTGGGCGACGACCTGCACCCCATCGGTGAAGTGAAGGACTTCTCACCCTATGTCGCCAAGATCATTGCTTCGGGGGCCGACACCATCATCACCGGCAACTGGGGGTCGGACCTCGCGCTGCTGATCCGCGCCGCCAACGCCTCGGGCCTGAACGCCAACTTTTACACCTATTACGCCGTCCTTAAGGGCGCCCCCACGGCCATGGGCGAAAGCGGGCTTGATCGCGTGAAGTACGTCGGCGTGGGCAACGTCAACAACGAGGGCTACAGGGGCCGCGAGCACGTCGACGGCTTCAAGCAGAAGTACAACGATGACCTGACCTGGCTGCAAGCCTATTCCGCCGTCGCCCTGCTGGCCAAGGCAATCAAGGAGTCCGGCTCCACCGATCCCAAGGACGTTGCTCTGGCCATGGAAGACATGGAAGTGGAAAGCATCAACGGCACGGTGAAGATGCGTGCCAGCGACCACCAGCTGCAGCAACCGCTTTCGGTAGCGACGTGGTCGAAGGTGAATGACACGGATGTACAGATCGAGCAGGAAGGCACTGGCTTCGGATGGCGCACCGACGAGGTGATCCCCGCCGCAGACTCCGAGCGCCCCACGACCTGCAAGATGAAACGACCCGCCTGAACCGCACACCTGCCGCGGTGACTTCGCAGGCATGCACGGCCACAAGCCGCCGCATGCCTGTTTTTTTACGGGCGCGTTTCGATGGCGGTGCTGATCGGCAGAAAAGCGTCCTGCTTGTCGCAGTATTCCATGAGGCTGCCGGCCGCCATGTCGAAGTACCACCCGTGCAGCGTCAGCGAATCGTCTTCCAGTCGCGAGGCGACATTCTCCATGCGCCTCAGATTCTTCAATGACATCAGAATGGAGGCCTGCTCGCATGCCCGGCAGCGCTCTTCTTCGCTCGCATGTGGCAACTGGCGCAACACCAGATCGCGCACGGGCGTCGCAATGTCGATCCAGCGGCTGACATGATCGGCGGGCCTGTCATGGGCCGCACGCCCCTGCATCAGCGCGCGTATGCCGCCGCACTGAGAATGACCCAGCACGATGATGCGCTCGACATTCAGGTCGTCTACCGCGAACTGAATGGCGGCCAGAATGCCCTGCGGCCCCGCCACCTGGCC
>JAEZGR010000139.1 GCA_023437255.1 Pseudomonadota bacterium
CGACCAGACCGCCAGCAGCGGCTGGTAGTCTTCCTGATCCTGCCGGCCTGAATGTTATTGAATTTTTTTCGCTTCCAACGAGCCGTGGATCAGCGTTTCCTTGGCCCAGCGCGAGTATGTCCGGGTATAGACCGGCATCAGGACTTCACATTCCATGCTGTAGTTTTCCAGAACGCTGATTGACCAGGCCATGTGGGATCCTTCGAAAATGCACAGGACCAGTTTCGGGAAATTCGTGATCTCCCGGCACAGGGCATAAAGCTGTTGTCGCTGGTCATCGGAAAGGTCTCTATAGACTTCAATCCGTTCCTGATCGATCTTTCCCGTGAACGCGTCGAACATTGCTCTGACAGGCTCAGATTCAACAATGTAGAGAGCGATCATCAGAAATGCGTCATCAAGCGTATTTTCTACGGATGGAACCCAGACAATTCGTTGTCGACGCCTTGGGTCTGACAATGAGGGGCGGTTGGTTTTCAACAGCCACGCAGGCCGGTCACCTTCAGAAAGCGTCAGCTGATGGCGTGTGTTGAGTCCACCATCATTCGGGTGCGCATGACCCACCAATATATGTCCTGTGATAGCAGCCATTCCAGTTATCTCCTTTTGACCGGATATGAGTTGACAACAATGCTAGCTTTCAGGTGCGACACCTGATGTCGTACGTGTTTTGCTGCGCGACGCAAATAAGGCAAGCGTCTCTGAGCAGGGGTAGAATCGCATGCGGCCAGCCGGACGTCGGGCGGCCGGGGCTAAAGCACATTTCGATTTGCAGGTGGTCGCCTGGCTGATTTCGAGGCTGCGGCGCCTGCGCCTTGGGGGGAGAACCACTTTGATGCGATATATCTATCTGGCCATTGCCATTATCGTGTCGTTGATTCTGGGCGCCTTTGTTGCGCAGAACCTGGATATGGTCACCCTTCGGTTGCTGGGTTTCAGCATCAGCCTGCCCATGAGTGGCTTGGCCGTGATCATCTATGTGCTGGGGGCGTTTACCGGCAGCGGGCTGTACGCAGTAATCCGTCACTCGTACAGCCGCGCCCGTCGCCACCCTCATGGGGCCTCTACATAAACCGACGCAGGAGCGCAGCATGATTTTCGATCGGACTCTCCGTACACACACCGTCTCGAGCAGGTCTCTGCACGCAAAATTGGGCATGCTTGCAACGCTGTGTGCAGCGACCCTGTCATGGGCCGCAGGCACCGCTCACGCGCAATCGCCATCGGCCGTGCGGGTCACGGAGCTTTCCGAAACCAGCCATCCATACACGGTCTGGCACTGTGCACGCCTTCCAATTGAAGTGCGCACAATCGGGCAGCTTCTCGAGGTGGTGGTGGGTGGCGACAGCCGCATACTCGTGCAGAGCATGGCGGCATCCGGGGCGCGGTATGTCGCTCCGGGAGACGAGAGCACCGTGTTCTGGAGCAAGGGCGGGCTCGCGAACGTAACCTGGTCGGGCAATGACTTGCCGACCTGTGCAGAGGCGGGCACGCTCGTGACGCCGTTCAGCGCAAGCGGCAACGAGCCGTTCTGGGCTCTGAACTACAACGGCTGGCAAATCGAATTCAGCGAACCGGGTCAACCCGTTCGCAGATTCGAGATCGACGGCCAGGTTCCCGCCAATGGCGGTTGGCGGCTGCAATCCGCCCAGGGCCAGGCTCCCTTGCAGGTCAATGTCACCAATGCCGTGTGTCAGGACACGATGAGCGGCGTCATCAGACCGTATACGGTGGAAGTGAACTTTGAAGGTCGCAGAATGAAGGGATGCGGTGGCGACGCTGCGCGCCTGCTCCAGGGCGTGGAATGGACACTTGACTCGCTGGGTGGCAACCGCCTCACCGTACCGGCTTCACTGACCTTCATGCCCAATGGCCGGCTTGCCGGGTCCAACGGCTGCAATCGTCTGATGGGGGCTTACGAGATCACGGGCGAGGGATTGCGGTTTTCCCAGATGGTCTCGACCCGCATGGCCTGCGAGCCCGGGGTCATGCAGCTGGCAGACCGGGTGGATCAATATCTGTCCACCGTGCACGGCTTTTCCTTCAATGAGCAGGGCGCGCTCGTGCTCCATGCCGAGCAAGGCGAGATCACTGCCAACGTCGCGCGTCAGGTCGTACCGCTTGCCCCAGAATCGCGTTGAAGACCTTGTAGACAGGGTACATGCATGTGGCTGATTGTTCACCTTCTCATCATCGTTGGCCTTTCGGTGAGGGTGCTGTTGCGGCCACGGCGTGACCCAGCCTCACGTATCGCGTGGATTCTGTTCATCAGTGCGTTGCCGTACGTTGGAGCGTTGGCGTACCTGATGCTGGGCGAGGTGCGGCCAGACAAACTGGCCGGCAGACCAGGCGGGCCGAAACGCCCCGTGGCGGCCGGCACCGTGCCGTACATCCAGAGTGCCGCCGACGCCGTGGGCGTACTGCCGGGTTTTTCACTCGCCACATCGATCAGCGGCTTTCCTCCTGTCAGCGGAAACTCGGCGCAAGTGCTCAAGGATTCGAACGCAACCATCGACGCGCTGGTTGCGGATATCGACGCAGCGACCGACCACGTGCACCTGCTGTTCTACATCTGGCTGGCCGACAGGAACGGCAGCAAGGTGGCGCATGCCGTGGTAAAAGCCGCACAGCGGGGCGTAACCTGCCGCGTGATCGTCGATGACCTGGGCTCGAGAGATTTCATTCGCAGCGCGCACTGGGCTGCGATGGCCCAGGCGGGCGTGAAGCTGGGGCGGGCTCAACGCATCGGCAATATTCTGCTTCGAATATTGAAAGGCCGGGTCGACGTCAGAAATCACCGCAAGATCGTGGTGATTGATGATGCCATCACGTACTGTGGCAGCCAGAACTGTGCCGACCCTGAGTTTGCCGTGAAGGCCAAGTACGCGCCCTGGGTCGACCTGGTGCTGCGATTCGAGGGGCCCGTTGCACGCCAGAACCAGACACTGTTTCTTGAAGACTGGTACCTCTGCTCGCAGGAGAACTGCGAAGACCTGTTGCAGCGCCCGGTGCATGGAGCGCAAGGCGGTCTGGTGGCGCAGGTGATCGGAACGGGGCCTGAAAATCATTATTCAGCCATGCCGGAGCTGTTTGCCACCCTGATGTTCAGCGCACGCCGGGAACTGATGATCACGACACCGTATTACGTTCCCGATGCGGCCATGCAGGCCGCACTGTGCGCCTGCGCGCGGCGCGGCATTGCAACGACGATTGTGCTGCCGGCCCGCAACGACAGCGCGTTCGTGGGCGCGGCGAGCCGCAGCTACTATTCGGAATTGCTCGAGGCCGGCGTGCGCATCCACGAGTATGTCGGCGGTTTGCTGCACGCCAAGACTCTGACAGTAGACGGTGAAACGACACTGATCGGGTCAGCCAACATGGACCGCCGCAGCTTTGAACTGAACTTCGAAAACAACATCCTGTTTCACGACGAGCAGCTGACTCAAGCCGTTCGGCACAGGCAGGAAGCGTACATCGCCAGTTCCAGGGCAGTGCATCGCACCGATGTGGAAGCCTGGAGCTGGTTGTATCGGCTTCGCAATAACGTGATGGCGATGCTCAGCCCCATTCTTTGAGAAACCCGATGGTGCTGCCTTGCCCATCTTGTTTGAGCGCGCTTTCGGCATGCAGTGCCTCGACCAGCTCGTGCGCACTGCGTAGCCTGCGCAGCTGATGTTGGCGGCATACAGAGGCGAAATCGCCCGGGGCGAGATTGTGCAAGCGGCGTATCGACTGTTCGGCAGTCGTGTCGGGAGTTTCGAGGTGCAGCCAGCGGCAATAGTCATGCAGCAGAGCCACACGCTGCTCGGGCGTGAGCCAGTCAAAACGGATCTTGATATCGAAGCGGCGCAGTGACGCCTGATCCAGCTCATCCATCAGGTTGGTCGAGGCAATGAAGATGCCGCGATAATTTTCCATCTGCGTGAGCATTTCGTTGACCAGGGTGGCTTCCCATCGTGCACGCGCTGTGCGCCGGTCCTGCAGGAAGCTGTCGACTTCGTCGAGCAGCAGCACCGCCCCTTCCTGTTCAGCCTCGGCAAATGCGCGGGCGATGTTCTGTTCATTCTCTCCCACCCACTTCGACATCAGGTCGGAAACGCGTCGTTCCAACAGAGGCTTGTCGAGTGACTCGGCCAGCCAGTGCCCGTAAGCCGACTTCCCGGTGCCTGGCGGGCCGTAGAGGCACAGACTGCCGCGGCCTGTCTGACGCAGACCCTCGGCGAGTGATTCAAGATCGGTGTCGGCGTTGAGGTAATCAAGGCGATAGGGCAGAGCGTCTGACGCCACGATCGGCCGACGTTTCTGACCGAGCAGGGCGCGGCTGCGTTCTAGCGTCTGTACGATCCCTGCCCACCGTTCGCGTTCGCTAGGCAGGTTTGCCAGCCTTACCACCTTGGCGGCGCGCTCGATCTGGGCGGGAAGCAGGTCCTCGTGGCCGGCCAGGGCGTCGAGCGAGGCCGTGTCGGCAACTTGTCGGCCGACCAGTCGATGCACGATCTGGCGTCGTACCGCGTGCGGCGGGATTTTCATTTCGAGCGAGTAGTCGAAGCGCCTGAGGTAGGCGGGGTCAATCTGCGAGTCGTTGGTGATCCAGATGGTCGGCACACGATTTTCTTCAAGCGCACGATTCACCCACGCCTTGGCGTTGAGGCTGCCGGCGGCGTCGCGCCGCCGCAGACCCATCAGTTGCGCCAGACTCGCTCCGCCCGCTCCGGGGAAGATGTCTTCGACTTCGTCGAACAGCAAGGCGGTTTGCGGACGTTCGTGCAGCGCACGTTGACTGAAGACGAGGCTTTGCAGACGTTGGCGGGGACCGAGCGGCTCACCGTCGGAATCGGCATGTGCGATCTCGAAGAGGTGCCAGTCAAGTGCGTGAATGAGTGCCTTGACATATTCGGTCTTGCCGGTTCCCGGTGGGCCATACAGCAGAATGTTGAGCCCTTCGCTGCGGTGTTCCTGTCCGCCTTGCAGATACCGGGTCAGCAGCTCGGTGTCTTTCTGCAGGTGGGGGAAATCGCTCAGAGTAAGCCGGCCTGCGTGTGCGGCGTGCAGGATCTGCTGGCTCAGTTCCTCGTCTTGGGCCAGCGGATTCAGAATCACACCCCGCAACTCGCGAAGTAGGTTGAGTTTGCGTGGCAGCGGTTCGTCGTCGTGATCGATTTCGATGAGACCGGAGGCACGCAAGGCGCCGTCGCGGCGCAGCGCCGTCTGGACTGTGTGCTCTTCGTACCCTGTTGCGAGTGCCAGTGCCCGAATCATGCCTGCGTCGGTACAGGGGGTACGCGAAGGTGACAGGGCGCGGCGGAATCGCGGAAATTCCGCGAGGGCGGCCGCGAAGGCGAGTATGCCTTTTTCGACGTCGTTCAAGGACACCAGCTGA
>JAEZGR010000380.1 GCA_023437255.1 Pseudomonadota bacterium
TGCGCGCAAAGCCCATTTCGTGCGTGACGCACAGCATGGTCATGCCGCTTTCTTCAGCCAGACTCACCATGACGTCGAGCACCTCCTTGACCATTTCGGGGTCAAGCGCCGAAGTGGGCTCGTCGATCTGCATGATCTTGGGTTTCATGCACTACGTCCGGGCAATGGCGACCCGTTGCTGCTGGCCACCCGAAAGCTGGCCCGGGTACTTGAGCGCCTGGTCGGGAATACGCACGCGCTCGAGGTATTTCATGGCGGCGGCCTCGGCCTCGGCACGACTCTTCTTGAGCACCCACACCGGCCCCAACGTAAGGTTTTCGAGCACGGTCAGGTGCGGAAACAGGTTGAAGTGCTGAAACACCATGCCGACGTCGCGCCGTATGGCCTCGATATGCTTGAGATCGTTGGTGAGTTCGGTGCCGTCGACCACGATCCGACCCTGCTGGTGTTCTTCAAGGCGGTTGATGCACCGGATCATGGTGGATTTGCCCGAACCCGAGGGGCCACAGATCACGATACGTTCGCCCCTGCCCACGTTCAGGTTCAGATTGCGCAGCACATGGAACTGACCGTACCACTTGTTGACGTTTTCAAGGCGGATGATGGCCTCGGACATGCTCGACTCCTCGTTCCGCTGACTCAGCGTCGATATCCCGTGTCGAGGCGGCGTTCAAGCCCCTGACTGTAGCGGGAAATCGCGAAACAGAAAATGAAATAGATGACGGCGATGAACACATAGGCTTCGACACTGAAACCGCGCCATGCCGCGTCGGCAATCGCAGCCTTGGCGGCCTGCGTGAGGTCGAAGATACCGATGATCACCACCAGCGACGTATCTTTGAACAGTGAAATGAAGATGCCCACCAGCGGGGGAATCACCACCTTCAGCGCCTGGGGCAGGATGATGAGCCGCGTTTGCTGCCAGTAGCTGAGGCCCAGCGAATCGGCGCCTTCATATTGCCCCTTCGGAATCGCCTGCAGACCGCCGCGCACGGTTTCGGCAATGTATGCAGCGGCGAACATGATGATCGCGATCTGAGCACGCAGCAGCTTGTCGATGGTGAGCCCTTCCGGCAGGAACAGCGGCAACATCACTGAAGACATGAACAGCAGGCTGATGAGCGGCACACCGCGGATGAGCTCGATATAGATGATGCACAGCGACTTCACTGCGGGCATGTGAGAGCGCCTGCCCAGTGCAAGCAGCACGCCGATCGGAAAGGCGAACGCAATACCGAAGGTGGAAAGAATCAACGTGAGCGGCAGGCCCCCCCAGCGGTCGTTCTCGACGTGCGACAGGCCGAACACCCCGCCCCACATCAGCACGGCCACGGCGATGAGGGTGAAGGTCCAGAGCGCCACGAGCCAAGGCTTCCAGAAGAAACGGATGGCACTGCACACCATGGCGCCGATCAGCAGAATGGTTGCCAGCAATGGGCGCCACTGTTCGTCGTACGGATACACGCCGAACAGGATCAGGCGATGCTTCTCGGCAATGAACGCCCAGCACGCGCCTTCGGCCTTGCGGCATTCCTGGGCGTTGTCAGATGTGAAGTCGGCGCTCAGGAACAACCAGTCGAGCATGGCTGGAATGGCCATGATCAGCAGCCACGCCACCAGTACGGTGAGCAGCGTGTTCAGCGGCGACGAAAAGAGGTTCTCTTTGAGCCAACCGAGGCGGTTGACCGGCGCCTTGGGCGCCATGCGAGCGTCGGCGGGAGTCGCATTCATGTCAACGCTCCACCAGCGCAATGCGCTTGTTGTACCAGTTCATGAAAATGGAGATGGACAGGCTCACGGTGAGGTAGGCCGCCATGATGATGAGAATGCCCTCGATCGCCTGCCCCGTCTGGTTCAAGGTGGTGTTCACCACCGAAACGATGTCGGGGTAACCGATCGCGACCGCCAGCGAGCTGTTCTTGGTGAGATTCAGATACTGGCTGGTCATGGGCGGAATGATGACCCGCAGCGCCTGCGGCAGAATGACCAGCCGCAGCACGCGCCCGCGTGGCAAGCCCAGCGCATTGGCGGCTTCCCACTGCCCCTGCCCCACCGACTGAATGCCCGAACGCACCACCTCGGCAATGAAGGCGGAGGTGTAAATGACGAGCCCAAGCAGCAAGGCGGTGAATTCCGGCGAGAGCGCAATGCCGCCGGTGAAGTTGAAGCCCTTCAGTACGGGCACGCTTACCGACAGTTCGGCGCCGCCGGCAACCCAACCTGCCAGCGGCAGTGCCAGCAACAAGGCAACAGCGACACTGCCCAGCGGAAAGATCTGCCCGGTGGCCGCCTGGCGCTTGCGCGCCCAGTTCGCGACCACCAGCACCAGCACAATGGCCAGCCCCAGGCCGCCGAAGATCCAATCGAGCGCGTCGCCCTGCAACGATGGCAGCAACAGGCCGCGGTTCGATATGAATACGCCCGGCATAGGCTCGAGCGCCTGACGCGGACCGGGCATGTTTTCGGTGATGATCGCGTACCAGAAGAAGAGCTGCAGCAAGAGCGGGACGTTGCGCATCACCTCGACATAAACGCTGGCCACACCGGACACCAGCCAGTTCTTGGAGAGGCGGGCGATGCCGATGAGCGTGCCGAGCAGCGTGGCGAGCACAATGCCGACGATGGAAACGCGCAAGGTGTTGAGCAGCCCCACCCACACCGCACGGCCATAGGTGTCGGCCGGTGTGTAGGCAACGGGAGATTCGCCGATCGCGAAGCCGGCTTCACGGTTCAGAAAACCGAAACCGGTGGAGATATTGCGCACCGACAGATTGTGCAGCGTGTTGGAAACGAGGTACCACACTACAAAACCGACGATACCCACCACGATCACCTGGTACAGCAGTGCGCGGGTGGCGGGATCGTTCCAGGAAAGGCGCCTTCGTGAGGGGGCCGGTGCGGAGACGGTTTGCTTGGTCATGGAATGCCGTGCTGGGGAGGCGCCATCGCGCCTCCCAGAGTTGACGGGCCGCCCGGTCGACGGGCGAGCCCCGGAGCTTCTACTGCGTTGAAAAAGATCAGCGGATCGGCCAGCCGTACATCAGGCCGCCGTCCTTCCATTGAGCGTTCAGGCCGCGCTCAAGCTTCATGGGTGAGCCCATGCCGATATTGCGATCGAACGATTGACCGTAATTGCCGACCTGCTTGATGACGTTGTAGGCCCACTTGTTGTCGATGCCCAGGCCCTTGCCGATCTCGCCGGTCACACCCAGGATACGCTGGACGTTGGGGTTCTCGCTCTTGACCATTTCATCGATGTTCTCGGAGGTGATGCCGTATTCTTCGGCCTCGAGCATGGCGTTAAGTGCCCAGCGCACCACCATGAACCACTCGTCGTCGCCCTGACGCACCATGGGGCCCAGGGGCTCCTTGGAAAAGTCTTCGGGCAGGATCACGTGATCGTCGGGGTTGGGCAGTGTGGTACGCACGGTTGCCAGACCCGATTTATCGGTGGTGAAGGCATCGCAACGGCCGCCTTCGTACGAGCGCATGGCTTCGTCGGGGCTGTTGATCACGACTGGCGTGAACTTGAGGCCGTTCGAACGGAACCAGTCGGCCAGGTTCAGCTCCGTGGTGGTGCCGGGCTGCACACAGACCGTGGCAGTGTCGAGTTCCTTGGCGCTGTTCACGCCCAGGTCCTTCTTGACCATGATGCCCTGGCTGTCGTAGTAGTTGATGCCGGCACTCATGAGACCCAGCGTGGTGTCGCGGGTGAGGGTGGCGGTGGTGTTGCGGGTGAGGACGTCGACTTCACCAGACTGGAGGGCGGTGAATCGCTGCTGGGTGGTCACCGGGGTGGTCTTGAACTTGGAAGAATCACCGAACACGGCAGCGGCGATGGCCTTGCACATGTCGACGTCGATACCTTCCCATTCGCCCTTGCTGTTGGCGATCCCGAAGCCGGGCAGGCCGGTGTGTACACCGCACTGAACGAATCCTTTCTTCTTCACCGCATCGAGTGTTTCACCCGCATGGGCGGTGGCTCCGAAGCAGAGTACGGAGGCGCCAATGACCAACGCTTTTTGTAGTTTCATGGAGTTCCCTCTCGGTATGTCTGGTTGATCGTGGCATACAATGAGCATCCACGGCTGCAAGAAATGTAGCTGCTCGCATACCGCCCGTAACATGGGGGATATCCCTTGAGACATCTTGTGTAACAGATGGCCCGATGATCGAATTCCAGCACGTGTTCAAATCATACGGTCGCGGTCGCAACATCCTTGCCGACATCAATTTCCGCATCGAGCCCGGCGAGTTCGTCTTCGTTTCAGGGCCCTCCGGGGCCGGCAAATCCACCCTCCTCAAACTGATCGGCGGGCTGGAACCGCCAAGCCGCGGCGCAATCCTGGTCAACGGCCACCGCAGCGACCGCATGCCGGCCCGCGCACGGCCGTATCTGCGGCGCGCCATCGGAGTGATTCTGCAAGACGTCCATCTGCTCTACGACCGAAACGCCATGCAGAACGTGCTGCTGCCGCTTGCCGTCACGGGTCTTT
The DNA here is from genome assembly GCA_023437255.1 of Pseudomonadota bacterium. GTDB lineage: Bacteria > Pseudomonadota > Gammaproteobacteria > Burkholderiales > Burkholderiaceae_B > Yanghanlia. Next base: position 4,497 of record JAEZGR010000380.1, read on the forward strand.
CTCCCGCGCAGGCACTCTCACGGGCACGGGCCGCGCTCGAAAAGGTGGGGCTTTCCGGAAAGGAAGACCTCAACCCCATTGAAATGTCCGGCGGCGAGCAACAGCGCCTCGCCATTGCGCGCGCCATCGTCAACCGCCCCTCGATCCTCATTGCCGACGAGCCCACCGCCAGTCTCGACGACGAAAGCGCACGGCGAATCATGGATGTCTTTCGCGACTTCAACCGGGTCGGCGTCACCACGCTCATCGCGTCGCATGACCTCGGGCTCATGGCCTCGTACGCGCGCCGCACCATGCGCATCGAGGCCGGCCGTTTCTACGACCTGCCGGGGGCGGCATGAAGCGCTGGCTACATCAGCATCGGTATGCCTTCACGGTCGCGGTGCGCCGCCTCGTCAGCCAGCCGTTTTCGTCGCTGTGCAATATCCTGGTCATCAGCCTGAGTCTGGCGGTACCCATCGTGGTTGCAGCCGTACTCGATACTGCGCGTCCGGTCGTGCAACAGATCCCGGTTTCGGCCGAAGTCACGCTATATCTGGATCGCTCCGCTGAGTCAGGCGCCGCCCGCAAGCTGGGCGAAGCCTTGCGCGAACGGCACGCCGAAGACATCGAGGCCGTCGAGGTCATCGACCGCCACAAGGCGCTCGAAGCGCTGCGCAATCGGCCCGCCTGGTCCGATGCCCTGGCGGTCCTGCCCGACAACCCCTTGCCCGACGCCGTGGTCGTCACGCTGCGTCAGCACCCCGAGATCGCGGCAACCAGCGAGCGTCTGAGCTCCGAATGGAAAGCGCTGGACGGCGTGGAGTCCGTACAGGTCGACAGCACGTGGGTACAACGACTTCAGGCCATGCTCGACTTCCTGCGCATGGGCCTCTGGCTGCTCGCCCTGGGCGTGGCCATCGTGGTGCTGGCCACAGTCTTCAACACCGTTCGTCTGCAGGCGCTCACCCAGCGCGAAGAGATCGCGGTCGCCCGGCTGGTCGGCGCCACCGAAGCGTTCGTGCGGCGCCCTTTTCTGTATCTCGGCGCGCTCACCGGACTGCTCTCCAGCGGGCTGGCGATCATTGCCGCCTGGGCCGCCCTGCAACCCCTGAACACCGCCATCAACCGTCTGGCCGTCAGCTATGGCACCGAACTGGCACTCAAACTGCCCGACGCCATCAGCCTGCTGCTTGCCGGCGTGGTGGTGGCCATTTTGGGGGCGCTGTCGGCACGCTGGTCGGTCACGCGTGATTCGTCCTTCTAGGTAGTACCCGATTTGCCTGATCGCCACTTCGTCACCCGACTCTGCAACTGGCAACGTCACCACGGTCGTCACCATCTGCCCTGGCAGGGCACGCGCGATCCCTATCGCATCTGGCTGTCGGAGATCATGCTCCAGCAGACGCAGGTCTCGACCGTGATCCCCTATTACGAGCGCTTTCTCGAACGCTTTCCCGACATTGCCGCCTTGGCCGCCGCAGACCAGGAAGACGTCATGCCCTACTGGGCAGGCCTGGGTTATTACGCGCGCGCGCGCAACCTGCACCGCTGCGCCCAGGTGCTGGCCGAGGAGCATGAAGGTCGCTTTCCGACAAGCGCGAACGAAGTCGCGCAGCTGCCCGGCATAGGCCGCTCGACCGCCGCCGCCATTGCGGCTTTCGCCTGGGGTGAACGCACCCCCATCATGGATGGCAACGTGAAGCGTGTGTTCACCCGGTATTTCGGTGTCAGGGGATATCCGGGCGCAAGAGCGGTGGAACTGCGGCTGTGGGCGCTGGCGGAGGAAATGCTTGAAGAGGCGCCGGTCGACATCGACATGGCAGCCTATACACAGGGCCTGATGGATCTGGGCGCGACGGTGTGCACGCGAAGCCGGCCTTCATGCGAGGTCTGCCCATTTGCAAAAGACTGCGAAGCCCGGCGCCTGGGGCTTCAGAATCAGTTGCCCGAACCCCGCCCGCGCAAGGCGGTTCCCGAGCGCCAATGCGCGATGCTGCTCCTGCACGCCGAGGGCCATGTCCTGCTCGAGAAACAGGCCCAGACAGGCATCTGGGGCGGGCTGTGGAGCCTGCCGCGCTATGACGACGAAGAGGCATTGAAGGGCGCCTGTCTGGCGCGGGGCATCGCAGTGCCCGAAGACGCACGCATGGCGAGTTTCGTACACGTGTTCACCCACTTCCGGCTGCATATCGCCCCATGGCGGGTGGCTGCGCCAGGGTACCTGGCCGACGTCGAGCCCGACAAGCGCTGGGTGCCATTTCATGAACTGCCGAACACCGCGGTTCCGGCGCCGGTGCGGGGCTTGCTCGACAGCCTGCCGGAAACAGTCTGACGCTCGATACAAGGCAGCGGAAGCGCGACGACAAGGTGCGCGCCCTCCGCGCTTCAGGGTGATGGCGTCTTCAGGCTCTCGCTGGCCGATAACGACTGATGCTCATGAGCAGGCCTCCCGCAACGCCCAGCGTGAGCAATGCGGTGCCGCCGTAACTGAGGAAGGGCAAGGGCACGCCGACAACCGGCAGAATTCCCGTCACCATGCCGATGTTCACGAAGACGTACACAAAGAACATCATCGCCATCGCACCGCCCAGCAAACGGCCATACTGAGTGTGGGCCTGTAGGGCAATATGCAGCCCCCGCAGCACCAGCAAGCCATACAGCACAAGCATCATGATGCCGCCGTACAGACCGAACTCTTCGGCGAACACCGCAAAGATGAAGTCGGTGGTGCGTTCGGGAATGAAGTCGAGGTGGGCCTGGGTTCCTTTCATGTAGCCCTTGCCATAGATGCCACCGGAACCAATGGCGATCATCGACTGGATAGTGTGGAACCCCTTGCCGAGCGGGTCAACGCTCGGATCCATGAGCGTGCAGACACGATGCTTCTGATATTCATGCAGCACCACCCAGTCGACATCGGGCTGGCAGATCTGTTCTTCGTAGTACACCAGCAGCCCGAGCGACACTGAGCCCACGATGAAGAGCGGCACGAGCAGGCGGAACGACAGCCCGGCAAAATAAATGACGAAGAAACCGGTGGCGAACACCAACAGCGCCGTACCCAGATCGGGCTGACGCACGATCAGAATGAACGGAATGGCCAGCAAAAGCGCAGCCACCAGGAAGTCGCGTATGCGCAGATTGCCCTGATTCTTGTGAAAGTACCAGGCCAGCATCATCGGTACCGAAATCTTCAGCATTTCGGAGGGCTGGATACGCACCACGCCCAGATCGAGCCAGCGTGTCGCGCCCTTGCTTGTCTCACCAAAAAACTCGACCCCCAACAGCAGCACCACCCCCATCACGTAGATATAGGGAGAGAGCCGCATGAGAATGGGTGGCGGCAACGCGGCGGCAATCCAGAGGGCAACGAAAGCAATGAGAAAGTTTCGCGCCTGATCGGCAAAGCGCCAGTCTGTGCCGCCCACCGCCGAATGCATGATGGTCAGCCCCAGCACGCCCATGATCAGCAGCAGCGCCAGCAGCGGCCAGTCGAAGGCGGTGAATATGCGTACGCCCTGTTGAACAACCCGCTTCATTCCACACTCCGCAACTGTATGCGCAGCGAGGGCTGCGGTGCCGCCGGCAGGGTGGGCGATGGCTCTTCTTCGTCGGCCGGCGCGGGGGGTAACAGATCGGGCGGCACGACTGCATCGGGCGACTCGCCCGCCGCGCCCTCTTCTTCCGGCTCCTCGGTGAGCGCGGGAATGTAGGCGGTGGTCGCCGCCCTGCGCGCTTCCACGCGCTCGGGGTCCAGCCAGAAATCGAACACCTTGCGCGCGATCGGCGCTGCCACCGTGGAGCCCCAGCCCCCGTTTTCGACAATGAGCGCCACGGCGATCTGGGGGTCCTCCATGGGCGCATAGGCCATGAAAAGCGAGTGGTCGCGCAGGCGCTCATCGACCGCCGCTGCGTCGTAGCGTGCGCCGCGCAGGCTGAAGACCTGCGCCGTGCCGGTTTTGCCCGCCGCCTGATAGTGCGCGCCCTGGAACACGCGTCGTGCGGTGCCCTTGCGGATCACGTCGACCATGGCATTGCGAATCACGGCAAGGTTCTCGGGTTTCAGTGGAATCACGTGAGAAGGTTCGGTCACGGTCTTCTCGGTTTCGCCCGTGCGAGGCCAATGGATCTCGTCGACCAGGTGCGGACGCATGTACACACCATTGTTGGCCAGCACGGCGGTCGCCTGCGCCAACTGAAGCAGGGTGAAGGAGTTATAGCCCTGCCCCACCGCCACGGACACGGTCTCGCCGGCATACCAGCGCTGCTGCGCAGGCTTCTTGTAGGCGTTGCGCTTCCATTCTGTCGAAGGCAGGATGCCGCGGCGCTCACCATCGAGATCGATACCCGTGCGTTGCCCGAAGCCGAACTGTTTGGCAAAGTCATGCAACGCGTTCACGCCGATCTCGGGGCCGAGCGAGAAAAAGTAGGTATCTGAAGACACCACGATGGCGCGATGCATGTCGGTGGGGCCATAGGCCACCCCACCGGCGTTCCGGAAACGTTGCCCGCCGAATTCAAAGTAACCGGGATCAGGAAAGCGTTCAGTTGGATTACGTTTGCCCAACTCAAGTGCAGCCAGGGCGACAAATGGCTTGTAAGTCGACCCGATCGGGTAGGTGCCGGTCAGCGGCCGGTTCACCAGCGGATGGTCAGGCGATTCGTTCAGGCGCTTCCAGTTCTCGACGTCAATGCCGTCGATGAACAGATTCGGATCAAAAGACGGCGCCGACACAAAGGCGAGCACCTCGCCGCTGCGGGGGTCGATCGCCACCAGCGCGCCGCGCCTGCCCTCGAACTCGGCCTCGATCGCCTTCTGCAGGTGTATGTCCAGCGACAAGCGCAGATTGGCACCGGGCACCGGGTCGATGCGGCTCAAGGTACGAACCGGCCGACCCGAAGCAGTGACTTCCACTTCTTCCACGCCCGTGCGCCCGTGCAACACCTCTTCCCAGGTCTTTTC
>JAEZGR010000055.1 GCA_023437255.1 Pseudomonadota bacterium
TTCGAGCTGCATCCGAACGAAGTCGAGGTTCTCACCGCCAATCTGTCCCGCCACCCGCGCGGGCGTTCGCGTCAGGTGAGTGTGATTCAGGCCGATGGTTTTGAAGGCATCAAGGCTCTGTTGCCACCGCCGTCGCGGCGCGGCCTGGTGCTGATCGACCCTTCTTACGAAGACAAGAACGATTACCGTCGCTGCCTCACCACCGTCCAGGAAGGCCTCAAGCGATTCGCCACCGGCAGCTATGCCATCTGGTATCCGCTGGTGCAGCGGCGCGAGGTGCAGACCATGGTACGTTCGCTCGAAAAGCTCGACGTGGTCTGGGTACACGCGGCGCTGCAAGTGAGCCGCCCCGCCTCAGACGGGTTCGGCCTGCACGGCAGTGGCATGTTTGTCATCAACCCGCCCTGGACCCTGCACGACGCGCTGGCCAACGCCCTGCCCTGGCTCGCGCAGGCGCTGGCCCAGGACGATCGCGCCGGCCACACACTGACGCGCAGCGTCCGCAGCTGACGCCAGCCGGTCAGATAAAGCTTTCGCCTTCGCGCAGATAGCGCCATTTGCCCAGCGGCAGATCACCTAGCACGACATTGCCCATGCGCACACGCTTGAGGCCGACCACCTTCAGGCCAACCTGTTCGCACATGCGGCGGATCTGGCGCTTTCTGCCTTCGTGCAGCAAAAAGCGCAGCTGGTCTTCGTTCAGCCACTCGACGTAAGCGGGTCGCAGCGCCACGCCGTCGAGTGACAGCCCATGACGCAAACGCGCCAGGCCATTCGCGGCAATCTTGCCTTCAACGCGCACCAGGTATTCTTTTTCGACGTCGCTGTCGTCGCCGATCAACTGACGGGCAATGCGACCATCTTGGGTGAGCACCAGCAGACCCTGTGAATCAATATCGAGCCGACCGGCAGGCGCGAGCCCCTTGAGGTGGCTGGGATCAAATGCCTGAGGCTGACGTTGCGCGCGATAGAGGTTCTGCGGGGTGATGAGCGACACGGCCTGCTTGTAGCCGTGATCGGCCTGGTGCGACACAAAGCCCACCGGTTTGTTCAGAATGATGGTCACGCGCGAGGTCTGACGCTGGCGCGCCTGCTTTTCGAGCGTGATCTTCTGGTGTGGCCAGGCCTTGCTGCCAAGTTCCGACACGATCACGCCGTCTACGCGCACCCAGCCCCGCTCTATGAAGGCGTCGGCTTCCCGCCGCGAACACATGCCGCGCTCGGCCATCAACTTGGAGATTCGTATTTTTTCCATGGGCAGCATTGTATGACTTTAGCGATAATACACCCCATGGAAATTGAACCCGGCAGACACAGCGGGTGGCTGTCTGCGCCGCCTCCTTCTCTCACTTCCCATCAAAAATTCTGGTTAACGCGCCCCGGCGCGCTCACTTCCGGCCTGCGTCAGCTCGGAAACGTCGACCTGCGCGTGATTCGCGAAAAGGTCGCCAGCCTGCATGCTGATGAAGCCTGGATGCTCGCGCGTGCGCCCAGCAGCCCGATCTGGCTACGCGAGATCTGCATGGCGATCGACGGCACCGACAGCGTCTTTGCGCGCAGCTTCACGCCGCTGGCCGCCTCGCACGCGCTCTGGCAGGGCATGCGGCGCCTGCGCACGCGGCCCCTGGCCGACATGCTGTATCACGATCCGCAGATCACACGCTCACGCTTCTTTGTGAGCCGGCTGCATCGCCAGCACCCCCTTTTTCGAACCATGCAGGTTCACTTGGGCGAGGCCTGCCCGGCCCCGCAGGCAATTCTGGCGCGTTGCTCGGTGTTCTGGCGCCTGGGCGAGCCCCTGCTGGTGGCCGAGGCCTTTTTGCCGGCGTTCTGGCAGATCGCGCGGGCGCGCAGGCCCTAGCCTCCGCCAGGGCGCTGCCGCGGCAAGCCCGGCTCAGAGCGCGTCGATGCCGCTTTCGCCGGTTCGAATCCGGACTACCTGCTCGACCGGCGTCACGAAAATCTTGCCATCACCAATCTTGCCCGTGTAGGCGGCCTTGATGATCGCGTCGATGGCGGCTTCCACCATGGCTGCGGGCAAGACCACGTCAACCCGAAGCTTGGGAAGAAAATCGACCACGTATTCTGCGCCGCGGTACAACTCCGTGTGCCCTTTCTGTCGGCCAAACCCTTTCACTTCGGTCACGGTAACGCCGTTGGCACCGATATCCGCCAGTGCCTCGCGCACCTCGTCGAGCTTGAAGGGTTTAATGATCGCCGAGATCATTTTCATGATGATGTCCTTGAAGGGTTTATCGTAATTTTTGAAGATCACTGCCGGCTGGCGCCTGGTACAGCCTGAGCCAGAACTCGGGCAGTATCGCCAGCAGATGATCGAAAATATCGCCCTGGATCCGCTCGTATTCGACCCAGGCCGTATTGTTGGTGAAACAATAAATCTCGATCGGAATCCCCTCCGACTGCGGCTCCATCATGCGCGCGATCATCAGCATGTCGTGGCGGATTTCCGGGTGATTCTCGATATACGCCCTGGCGTATGCGCGAAACGTACCAATGTTGGTCAGGCGCCGACGGTTGGCCGGTACTGAAGTCAGCTCGCCCAGGCGTCGATTGGTCTCTTCCAGCTCCACGGTCTTGCCGTCGAGATAATCTCGTATCAAGGCATAGCGGCGCAGGGCATGAATTTCGTCTTCTTCCAGAAACCGCACCGTGCTGGCATCGATGCGCAGGGTCCGTTTGATACGACGCCCCCCCGACTCGAACATGTGCCGCCAGTTGCGGAAGCTTTCCGAAAACAACTTGTAGGTGGGAATCGTGGTGACGGTCTTGTCCCAGTTCTGCACCTTCACGGTGTGCAGTGCGACGTCAATGACAAAGCCGTCGGCGCCGGCCTGCGGCATCTCGATCCAGTCGCCCAGCCGCAGCATGTCGTAGTTGCTCATCTGGGTGCTGGCCACCAGCGACAGCAAGGTGTCCTTGAAGACCAGAAGCAGCACCGCCGAGAGCGCCCCCAGACCCGAAAGCATCAGCAGCGGCGAGCGGTCCATCATGATGGAGACCACCAAAATCGCGCAGATCGCCCACAGCACAATGCGTGCGAGCTCAACGTAGCCCTTGATGGAACGCGTCTGGCCCCGATGACCGGCGGTATAGACGTCTTCCCACGTGCGCAATACGCCTATGATCGACAGGAAGATGCAGACCACCCCTGCAGACACGAAGATGCGCTCGAGCAGAAAGGCGATATGCGAGGGCAAGGTGAGCAGAGGCAGATTGCTCAGCACCGCCAACAGCGGCAAGGCAAACCCTATATTGCGAAACACGCGGTGGGCGATCAGGCCCTCGGCCCATTCAGCCTTGCCCGCCACCTGCAGCGCCCTGCGCGACACGCTTCCCAGCACACGTTCGATCAGCAGCGCGACGCCCAGCAGAACCAGGCCGGCGGCCAGGACCAGCAGGGCGAACCCCGCCCATTCGGCGTCGCGCAGCAATGTTTGAGTCCAGAAGCCCTCAGAATGATGAGTAGGGGACACCTCTACCTGCATGTTTCACTCGGTTGCGGCAAATCACGTAAATATACCGTAGGGCGTCCCTTATAATTCCGGGCACTATGTCGAACAACACTCCCACCACCGCACAAGACCAGTTCGCCAACAAGGCGCAGGCCTGGTCTGCCCGTTTTTCCGAGCCGGTTTCCGAGCTGGTCAAGCGTTACACCGCATCCGTCAATTTCGACAAGCGCATGGCGCGCTTCGATATTCAGGGCTCGCTCGCCCATGCCGAGATGCTGGCCGCCGTCGGCGTCATCAGCGCCGACGGCCGCGCCGCAAACGAGCGTGGCA
>JAEZGR010000102.1 GCA_023437255.1 Pseudomonadota bacterium
CCGAGGCACTGGCCGCAACGCCCGGCATGCACGCGGCGCCCGCGGTCGGCCACGCACCCGCCGAAGTGCGGGACGCCGTCAGCGAATCATCGAGCTCAACTCCCGCCACGTACGGAAGCTCGGCCGCAACCCCCTGGCCCGAAAGCGGGACTGGGGCCACGCCGCTGCCCGCCAGCCTGCATGCCCCTGACCCATTGGGCGGCGGCATGACACCCCGACGCCCCAACCCGGCGCAGTTTCAGCAGGCTCTGCATCTGAACAGCCGCCGCGTTGATCCGCAGGCCTGGCAGTCCCTGTATCGACCTCTCGACGGAGTGCCGGACTCTCCGTCTCCGGGCACTGCCCAACATCCATCCCACCCCGGGAACGACACGCCCGACCCGCACGATGACCAGCCGCTGGGCCAGGCCCTCGCGCAGGTACATGGCATCTACATCCTGGCGCAGAACCGCAAGGGACTGGTGCTGGTCGACATGCACGCGGCTCACGAGCGCGTGGTGTACGAGTCATTGAAACGGGCAATGGATGAACGCTCGCTGCCTCGGCAGGAACTGCTGGTTCCGGTGGTGTTCTCGGCCGACCCACGCGACCTGGGGCTCATCGAGGAATACCGCAGCACGCTCGAAGAACTGGGCCTGGTCCTGACACCTGCTGGGCCATCAGCCATCGCAGTACGTGCGGTCCCTGCGCTGCTCGCACACGGCGACATCGAATCACTGGTGCGGGGAGTGCTGCGTGACCTGGCGGGCGTGGGCCGCTCCAACCTGCTGGTCGAGCAGCGCAACGAGCTGCTCGCCACCATGGCCTGCCACGGCTCGGTACGCGCCAACCGGCGCCTCACCCTCGACGAGATGAACGCGCTTCTGCGCCAAATGGAACGCACCGAACGCGCCGACCAGTGCAATCATGGCCGGCCCACCTGGCTGCAATGGTCTCTGACCGAGCTCGATCGCATGTTTCTGCGAGGCCAGTAGCAACATGCAGCCGTATCCCGTTCTCTGCCTGGCCGGTGCCACGGCCTCCGGAAAAAGCGCGGCCAGCCTCGCCCTCGCGGCGCGCTGGCCCATCGAAATCATCGTCATGGACTCAGCCACGATCTATCGTGGCATGGATATTGGCACAGCCAAGCCCAGCGCCGCAGAGCAGCAGATCGTCCCGCACCATCTGCTGGATATTCGTGATCCGGCGGAAAGCTATTCGGCTGCGGAATTCCGCAGCGACGCGCTCGCGCTGATCGAACAGATCCGGGCACGGGGCAGAGTGCCCCTGATCTGCGGCGGCACGATGATGTATTACAAGGTGCTGCGCGACGGGATCAGCGACCTGCCCGAGGCCGACCCCGCCATACGGGCGCAGATCGACGAGGAAGCACGGCAGCGCGGTTGGCCGGCACTTCATGCGGAGTTGGCCGGCTATGACCCGGTCACGGCAAACCGGCTGGCGCCCAACGACAGTCAGCGCCTGCAGCGAGCCATCGAGATCTACCGTGTCAGCGGGGTGCCCATGTCGTCATGGCTGGCCAGAGCAAGGCCAGACACCACCAGCGCTTACCAATACGTGACAATCAGCCTGGAGCCCAGCGATCGGCTGGCATTGCATGCGCGGATCGCGCGTCGCTACGAGGCCATGCTGGCGATGGGTCTGCTGGAAGAAGTGGCGCGCCTGCATGGGCGCGGCGATCTGCATGTCGGCCTGCCCTCGGTACGCTGTGTGGGCTACCGCCAGCTTTGGGATCACCTGGAAGGCAAGGTCGGCCTGAGTACGGCCGTGGAACAGGCGATCGCCGCCACGCGCCAGTTGGCAAAGCGGCAACTGACCTGGTTGCGCTCGCAGCCCGAACGGTACATTGTCGATTGCCTGGCAGACGACGCGAGCGCACAGGTCGTGGACTTGGCTGCCGCCGCCTGGAAAGCGGCATAGTCACCCACCCACGGCGTCTTGAGCCGCGAGCAGGTGGCTCAAAATGCCTGTCAATCGATAATGACCTGGGGCGATTGCTCGCTCTCACGCTCGGCGATCTCGCCCAGGCGATACACCGTCTCACCCTGAGAAGCCAGTGTGGCCGATACCGCCTCGGCCTTTTCCGCCGGCACGACCACGACCATGCCGATGCCGCAGTTGAATACACGGTGCATTTCGGCGTCGGCCACGTTGCCGTTCTGCTGCAGCCACTGGAACAGGGGCGGCAGGGTCCAGGCGTCGCGGTGCAGGCGGGCGATGTGGTTCTGCTGCAGGATGCGGGGCACGTTATCGAGCAGACCCCCGCCCGTGATGTGGGCGAGGCCCTTGATGTCGCGGCCGTGCACGCTCAGGGCATGCAACACCGATTTCACGTAGATGCGTGTCGGCGCCATCACCACGTCTTCGAGCGGCCGGCCATCGAGTTCCTGCTCACGGCGGGCATTGGCATGGCGCAAGATCTTGCGCAGCAGCGAGAAGCCGTTGGAGTGTGCTCCACTGGAGGCCAGACCCAGGATCGCGTCGCCCTGAACAATGCTCTTGCCGTCGATGATTGCGGACTTTTCGACCGCGCCCACCGCGAAGCCGGCAAGGTCGTATTCCCCATCGGGGTACATGCCGGGCATCTCGGCGGTCTCGCCGCCGATCAGGGCGCAGCCTGAAAGCTCGCAGCCCTTGGCAATACCTTGAACCACACTGGCGGCCGTATCGACCGAGAGCTTGCCACAGGCAAAGTAATCAAGGAAGAACAGGGGCTCGGCGCCTTGAACCAGGATGTCGTTCACGCTCATGGCCACCAGGTCGATGCCCACCGTGTCGTGACGGTTCCAGTCGAATGCGAGTCGCAGCTTGGTTCCCACGCCGTCAGTACCCGACACCAGAACCGGTTCCTTGAGGTTGCGCGGCACTTCGAACAGTGCGCCGAAACCCCCGATGCCGGCCATGACTCCTGCCCGCATGGTGCGTGCCGCGAAGGGCTTGATGCGATCCACCAGTGCCTCGCCGGCATCGATGTCGACGCCCGCGTCGCGATAGGTGAGAGAAGCAGATTGTTTGTCAGTCATGAGAAAAGCCGTGGGATATGCAAGAATTGCGGGTTGAACGGTTAGACCGATCAGATTTTACGATGAACCGAAGAATGTGGCCCGGGGCGCACCCGTGGCGACCGGCATGGCCCAACAACTGATCCTCGATCTTCTACCTCCTCCCCCACCCTCACTCGATAATTTCGTGGAAGGCCGAAACGGAGCGGCGCTCGACGCACTGCGCCAGTACACGCCTGGGCGAGCCATATACCTGTGGGGGCCACACGGCGTGGGCCGCAGCCATCTGCTGCAGGGGGTGTGCCACGACGCGCGGGGCGTGTATTTTCGGGCTGCCGACAGTGCCCGTGCGCTGCACGACCTGGCCACTCACGACACGATCACGGTGCGGCTGGTGGCCGTCGATGACGTGCATGAGCTCGACGACGATGGCCAGGCGGCGCTTTTCGCGCTATACAACCGTTGGCGCGAAGTCGCCGCAACGCGCCAGGCGTTCACGCTTGTTCTGGCCGGAGACCGCGCACCGATGAATCTGACGCTGCGCGAAGACCTGCGTACGCGGCTCGGCTGGGACCTGGTGTTTCGCCTTGAGCAGCTCTCCGACGAAGAGCGCGCTCGGGCCCTGCAGAGCCGTGCTGCAGAGCGTGGTCTGGAAC
>JAEZGR010000104.1 GCA_023437255.1 Pseudomonadota bacterium
CGCCGATCGACTTCAGTGGCATCGCATCCGCGCCGTGGGTCGGTCTGCCGTCATTCAGCTCGCCGGTGTTCGAATGGCACGCCATGAGCGTGATCGTGCCGGTGGCCATCATTCTGGTGGCCGAGAATCTCGGCCACATCAAGGCGGTCAGCGCCATGACCGGTCGCAACCTCGATGCCTACCTGGGGCGTGCCTTTGTGGGTGATGGTGTGGCGACCATGGTGTCGGGTGCCGTCGGGGGCACGGGCGTCACCACTTATGCCGAGAACATCGGGGTAATGACGGTCACCCGCATCTATTCCACACTTGTTTTCGTGGTGGCGGCCTTCATCGCCATCTGTCTGGGCTTCTCGCCCAAGTTCGGTGCCTTGATTCAGGCAATCCCCGGCCCGGTGCTGGGTGGCATGTCGGTCGTCGTGTTCGGTCTGATCGCCGTTGCAGGCGCACGCATCTGGGTGGTGAACCAGGTCGACTTCAGCGACAACCGCAACCTGATCGTGGCTGCGGTCACCATGGTGCTGGGTGCCGGCAATTTCACGGTGCAGTTCGGCGATTTCAAGCTCGACGGCATCGGTACCGCGACATTCGGCGCCATTTTGCTGCATGCGCTGTTGCGTGGCGGCGGCCCTCAGCGGATTTAGTGTGACGGCATGTTCACGGGCTTGCATTTTCCCGTGACATTGCCGACAATAACTCAACCCTCCCCGGTTCATGCACTGGCCGGGGTTTTGTTTTAGGCCGACCCCGGCGCGCATCCCCAATTTTCGCACTCCTGGCCGCACGTCAGTTTGCGTCGCGCGCCCGGCGCGTCAGGCCACACCAAACACTTCAGTCTGTCGGCGCTCCTTCCGGAGCGTCTTTTACTTTTGATTCAGGAAATAGTATGTCTGCGATTCCGTTGACTGTAGGTGGCGCTGAGCGCTTGCAAGCCGAACTGCATCGTCTGAAAACGGTCGATCGCCCCGAGGTGATCAACGCCATTGCGGAAGCCCGGGCGCAAGGCGACCTCTCCGAAAATGCCGAGTACGACGCCGCCCGTGAGCGTCAGGCGTTCATCGAAGGCCGCATCAAAGAACTGGAAGGCACGCTTTCCAACGCACAGATCATCGACCCCACGGCACTGGATGTCGATGGGCGTGCCGTCTTTGGTGCCACGGTCGAAATCGAGGAAATCGAAACGGGCGAGCGCCTGACCTATCAGATCGTTGGCGATGTCGAAGCCGATATCCGCGCCAGCAAAATCTCGGTGTCGAGCCCGGTGGCTCGTGCGCTGATCGGCAAGTCCGAAGGCGATGTCGTCGAGGTGCTCGCACCGGGCGGTACGCGCGAATACGAGATCATCTCGGTAAGCTACATCTGAGGCCGGTTGCGGCGCAGGTGCCGCCCAAGAGCCTTTTGTTCTGCCGGCGGCCCGTGCCTCGAATTGAGCACGGGTTTCTTTTTGCCCCGCATGTTTGCCCGCATGAACGGGCGGGCCAGACCTGTCAGTCGCGGCGGCGGCGTACGCCCGCACGCAACGACAGCGCGCTGCCGGAACGGCGACGCGGAATGCGTGTGGCGCCGGCAGTTCCACGGGCCGAGGTGTCACGGGCAGCAGCGCGTTCGCGCGGCGAACGGGTGTCGCGGCTCGGGTCTTCGGCCAGCGCGGCGTCGCGTGCCTGTGCGCGGCGTGCCTTTTCGTCGCGACGAGTCAGCTTCTGACCGCTGGCGGCCAGCTTCTTGGGCGTATACGGCTCGGAGGGCCGGCGCACGGCACGGGTGGGCGCTTCTTTTTGCGGTGCGAGCAACGATGTTTTCGCGTCGGGGTTCGGCCGGTATATGATTAGCGTCTTGCCAAGATGATGCACATTGGCGCACGACAGCGTGTCGCAGATCGTTTCCAGCATGGCAATGCGGGCCTCGCGCTCGTCGCCGGCAACGCGCACCTTGATCAATTGGTGCGCCTTGAGGTTCAGGTCGATTTCCTTGAGTACGGATTCAGTCAGGCCCCGGTCGCCGATTAGAACGACGGGACGCAAGGGGTGGGCGGCTGCGCGTAGTGCGCTGCGCTCCTGGGAAGTAATGTCAAGTTTTGGCATGGTGGAATTGTACGGGAATGGCCAAGAAAAAATTCTCCAAGAACTGGGTTCACCAGCATATAAATGACCCTTACGTCAAACAGGCGCAACAGAAGGGGTATCGCGCACGTGCGGCGTTCAAGCTGACCGAGCTGCTCGACACCGAAAAACTGCTGCGCCAGGGCGATGTGGTGGTCGACCTGGGGGCGGCGCCCGGCAGCTGGTCGCAGGTCGCGCGTGAGCGCCTGGTGGGCCCCGGGGGCGAGATCCAGGGGCGCGTCATCGCGCTCGACATGCTACCCATGGAGCCCATTGCCGGCGTCGAGTTCCTGCAGGGCGACTTCCGCGACGATGCGGTACTGGCTCAGCTCGAGGCGCTGCTGGGCGATACAAAAGTGGACCTTGTCATTTCCGACATGGCCCCCAACCTATCTGGTGTGAGTTCTGCCGATTCGGCTCGCATCCAGCATGTCTGCGAGCTGGCGCTGGAGTTCGCGTGTGCCCATCTCAAGCCCGAGGGGGCGCTGATCGTAAAAGCGTTTCATGGCAGCGGGTTCTCGCAGATTGTCGAACATTTCAAGCGGCATTTCGTGCGTGTCGTCGAGCGCAAGCCCAAGGCTTCGCGCGACAAATCCTCTGAAACGTTTCTGGTGGCACGTGGCCTCAAGAACTGAGGTGGCATGCTTTAAGGTTTTTGTAAACAGGATGATTTCATTCGGGTAGAATGAACCCTTGGCAGTACGCTCGAGGGTATCGCTGAACAGCCTGTGTTGCGCCCGTGTTTTTCGCGCGTGGCAGCCGATTGTTCAGAGGTTCCCTGGGGCACGCGTGTCGCAGTTTCTAGGAGGTTGGCTTTGAACAACTCGTTTTCCAAGGTGGCGATCTGGATGGTGATCGCGCTGGTGCTGTTCACTGTATTCAAGCAGTTCGACGGCCGGGCGCCGGTTACCGACAACGTGACCTACACCCAATTCATGACCGATGCGCAGGCGGGCCGCATCAGCAAGGTCGATATTCAGGGCGACACCCTGTATGTCACCCCCGACTCCGGCCGGCCGTACAGCCTCACATCGCCCGGCGACCTCTGGATGGTGCCTGAACTCGTCAAGAACGGCGTTCAGGTTTCCGGTCGTGCGCGCGAAGAGCCGTCCTTCCTGACCAGCCTGTTCATCTCATGGTTCCCCATGCTGCTGCTCATTGGCGTGTGGATCTTCTTCATGCGTCAGATGCAGGGCGGCGGCAAGGGCGGTGCGTTCAGTTTCGGCAAGTCGCGGGCGCGCATGCTCGACGAAAACACGAATCACGTCACCTTCGCCGACGTCGCCGGGTGCGACGAAGCCAAGGAGGACGTGCAGGAACTGGTCGACTTTCTGCGTGATCCCACCAAGTTTCAGCGCCTGGGCGGTCGCATTCCGCGTGGCGTGCTGCTGGTGGGCTCACCGGGTACCGGTAAAACGCTGCTGGCCAAGGCCATTGCGGGCGAAGCCAAGGTGCCGTTCTTCAGCATCTCGGGTTCCGACTTCGTTGAAATGTTCGTGGGTGTGGGTGCAGCCCGCGTTCGCGACATGTTCGAGAACGCCAAGAAGCAGGCACCTTGCATCATCTTCATCGACGAAATCGACGCCGTTGGTCGCCAGCGTGGCGCCGGCCTGGGCGGCGGCAACGATGAACGCGAACAAACCCTGAACCAGATGCTGGTCGAAATGGACGGCTTCGAAACGGGGCAGGGCGTGCTGGTCATCGCGGCCACCAACCGTCCCGACGTGCTCGACCCTGCACTGCTGCGTCCGGGCCGCTTCGACCGTCAGGTTGTGGTCGCGCTGCCCGACATGCGTGGCCGCGAACAGATTCTCAAGGTGCACATGCGCAAAGTGCCGCTGGCCACCGACGTCGACCCCACCGTGCTTGCCCGTGGTACGCCCGGCTTCTCAGGCGCCGACCTGGCCAACCTCGTAAACGAGGCCGCGCTGTTTGCGGCACGCCGTAACGGTCGCACCGTCGAAATGGGCGACTTCGAAAAGGCAAAAGACAAGATCATCATGGGTGCCGAACGTCGCACCATGATCATGCCCGAAGAAGAGCGTCGCAATACGGCCTACCACGAAGCCGGACACGCCCTGGTTGCGCGTCTGCTGCCCAAGACCGATCCGGTGCACAAGGTCACCATCATTCCGCGTGGTCGTGCGCTGGGCGTCACGATGCAGCTGCCTGAAGGCGACCGCTACAGCATGGACAAAGAGCGTCTGCTGAATATGATCGCCGTGCTGTTCGGAGGGCGTATCGCCGAAGAGGTCTTTATGAATCAGATGACCACGGGCGCCTCCAACGACTTCGAGCGGGCCACCACCATTGCACGCGACATCGTCACGCGCTATGGCATGACTGATTCGCTCGGGCCCATGGTCTATGCCGAGAATGAGGGCGAGGTGTTTCTGGGCCGCAGCGTGACCAAGACCACGCATGTGTCCGAGGCCACCATGCAGAAAGTCGACGCCGAGATCCGCAAGATCATCGACGAACAGTATGCTGTGGCGCGCAAGCTCATCGAAGACAACAGCGACAAGATGCATGCCATGGCGTCGGCGCTGCTCGAGTGGGAAACCATCGATGCCGAGCAGATCGAGGACATCATGCAGGGCAAGCCGCCTCGTCCTCCCAAGGTCAGTGGCAGCGCACCCGATGCGCCTGACCAGACACCACCTGCCGCCGGCGTCACGCCCGCGGCGGGGGGCGACACGGCAACAACGCCCGTCTAAGCCCAATAAAGCTCCGGCCCTCGCGCCGGAGCTTTTCCCTTCTACCTTCATCAGACCAAGACCATGGCAGCACGCTTGCAATGTGGGCGCTTCGAGCTCGATCTCGGGCGCCCTTTGATCATGGGAATCCTGAACGTCACGCCGGATTCCTTTTCCGATGGCACGGGCGAGACCTCACTGGCAGCGGCGCTGGCGCGTGCCGACCGCATGCTGGAAGAGGGCGCCGACATGATCGATATCGGCGGCGAGTCGACCCGCCCCGGCGCAGACCCGGTTCCGCTTCAGCTGGAGCTCGAGCGTGTGGTGCCGGTTGTCGAGGCGCTGCGTGGGCGCGGAGTTCCCCTGTCGGTCGATACCTTCAAGCCCGAGGTCATGCGAGCGGCGTTGGCGGCGGGTGCCGACATGATCAACGATATCCGTGCTCTGCAGGAACCTGGTGCGCTTGAGGCGGTCAAAGAAAGCCGTTGTGGCCTGTGCATCATGCACATGCAGGGTGAACCGCGTACCATGCAGGCTGCGCCCCAGTATGATGACGTGGTGGCCGATGTGCGGCAATTCCTGCAAGAGCGGGTACGGGCCTTGCAAACGGCCGGAATTGCCCGGGAGCGTGTGGTATTGGATCCCGGGTTTGGTTTTGGAAAGACAGCTGCACAGAACTACACCCTGCTGCGCCGGCTCGACCAGATGCAGGTCGAATCCTACCCCTGGCTGCTGGGCCTTTCACGCAAGTCGATGATCGGCCATGTGGTGGGGCGCGAACCGGCGCAACGGCTTGCAGGCAGTCTGGCCGCAGCCCTCTTCGGTATGGAGAAGGGTGCCCAGATCCTCCGGGTGCACGATGTGGCGGAAACGGTCGACGCAGCGAAAGTCTGGCGCACAATCAAGGATGAGTCCTTCGTATGAGCACGCGTAAATATTTCGGCACCGATGGTATTCGGGGCCCGGTCGGCGGTCCGACCATCAATGCAGAATTCGCCCTGCGCCTGGGGTATGCAGCCGGCCGCGTGCTGGCGCGGCATCAGCCTGGGCGGGCCCGGCCCACGGTGGTCATAGGCAAAGACACACGGCTCTCGGGCTACATGCTTGAATCGGCGCTGGAAGCCGGTCTTTCGGCGGCGGGCGTCGACGTGTTGCTGGCCGGCCCCGTGCCGACCCCGGCTGTCGCGTATCTGGCGCGTACTCTGCGTCTTGCTGCAGGTATCGTCATCAGCGCCTCGCATAATCCGTATAACGACAACGGCATCAAGTTCTTTTCGGGCAATGGCATGAAGCTGCCCGACGAGGTGGAGGCCGAGATCGAGCTCATGATCGACCAGCCGCTTGACTGCACCGATTCAGAGCATCTGGGGCGTGCGCGACGGATCGACGATGCAGCGGGCCGCTATATCGAGTTCTGCAAGAGTGCCTTTCCCAATGAACTGGCGCTCTCGGGCATGTCCATCGTGGTCGATGCGGCCAATGGGGCCGCTTACCATATCGCGCCACACGTGTTTCGTGAACTGGGTGCCGAGGTCTTCCCCGTAGGCTGCCAGCCCGACGGCTTCAACATCAACGCCGGTGTCGGTGCCATGCACCCGGAGCACCTGGTGGAGCATGTGCGGGCGCGTGGTGCCGACCTGGGCATCGCGCTCGACGGTGATGCCGACCGTCTGCAGATGGTCGATGCCGACGGCCGCCTCTATAACGGCGATGAACTGTTGTACGTGATCGTGCGCGACCGCATGCTGCAGAGACCTGTCGAGGGCGTGGTCGGAACGCTCATGACCAACTTCGGTTTCGAGAAACGCATGCAGGCGCTCGATATTCCGTTTGAGCGTGCCAAGGTGGGCGATCGCTACGTGCTCGAGCTGTTGCTGCAGAAAGGCTGGCTGTTTGGCGGCGAGAGCTCCGGCCACCTGCTGTGCCTCGATCAACACACCACGGGCGACGGCATCATTGCGGCGCTGCAGGTGCTGCAGGCCATGGCGCGCAGCGGCGAGACGCTTGCGCAACAGGTTGGCGATCTTCACATGTATCCGCAGAAGATGGTCAACGTGCCCCTCGAACCCGGCGTCGACTGGCAACATCACGCCGGGCTCAGCGCCGCCAAGCTCGAGGTCGAGCGCATGCTCGACGGCCGCGGTCGGGGTTTGGTCCGTGCGTCGGGGGCCGCCCCCAAGCTCAGACTGATGGTGGAG
>JAEZGR010000116.1 GCA_023437255.1 Pseudomonadota bacterium
AAGCTGTGCTGAGCGGAACGACCTCGCTCCCCTCCGCCATCTGCACCAATATTTGCGGTCGGGCCACCTGATCTGGAACCATGACGGGCTGCACACTGATCGCATAAGCCGCATCCACCTGCGCCGCGGCTGCAGTGGGCGCAGCGAGGCTGGCACTCTGCAGCGAATAATAATGCGGCGCTTCGGAGGCACACCCGGCCAGGACGACCAGCGCCGCGCCCGACACTACACTCTTTCCGTTCATGGCTGAACCTCAATTCGTTCACGTGCCGGCCCGCGAATCACCGAGCTCGGCTGTGTCTGCAGGTAATCGGCAAGTGCGCGCAGCGCCCGGGCCGCGGCGCTCAGTTCGCGCATGGTGCCTTCCAGCCCGCCCGCCGTCGACGTGCCCTCGGATACGAAACCATCGACCGCGGCCAGCGTCTTGCGCAACGCCGCCAGCGTCGTGGTGAGTTCGGGGGTGATCGTGGTGTCGACCTTGGAGAGCGCAGCCGTGGCTGCCTGCAACGTGCCGCGCAGATCTCCCA
Source organism: Pseudomonadota bacterium (assembly GCA_023437255.1). Taxonomy (GTDB): domain Bacteria; phylum Pseudomonadota; class Gammaproteobacteria; order Burkholderiales; family Burkholderiaceae_B; genus Yanghanlia. The sequence goes on from JAEZGR010000116.1 coordinate 528, forward strand.
CCAGTTCGTCGATCGGCAGCGCATCGATCTTGCTCACGATGCTGCTCATCTGCTGCTGCAGGCGATCGAAGTCACCCGGAATCGTCGGCAATACGGGCGGGTAGGCCGACCCGTTGAACGCGACCTGCGTCTGATCCTTGAAGAAATCGAGCGCAACATACTGCTGGCCGGTGAGCAGGTTGGCCGCACGCATCTGTGCCCTCAGGCCGCGCCCCACCATGTTCTCCAGGAAGCGGGCGCGTGCAATGGCGGGATCCTTGTCGAGCTCCATGATGCGTTCGAACAGGGGACCGAAACGCAGCGGGTAGATACGCGCCCGCACAAGCGCGAAGAACTGCCGGCGCTCGCGATCAAACTCCATGTCGATATCGATGATCGTGCCCAGCTCGAGACCCCGGAAATCCACCGGCGACCCGACCTTCAGACCGCGTACGGACTGATGGAAGTGGAACTCGATGAGAATCGGGTCGCCATCGGGGTCGGCCATGGCCTGGATCTGATTGTCGTGCAGCTCGAACACCGCGTCGGCCACGGCCGGTTCGTTGTCGAGTTCGTGGGCGGGCGCGAACGCCACCCCGCCGGCCAGCACGGACGCGAGCGATCCGGTCTGAATCGATACGCCGTCGGCATCGAGATTGACGTTGATGCCGCTCGCATTCCAGAACCGAGCGTCCATGGTCACAAACCGGTCTTGCGGTGCGTCGACAAAGATCTGGATGTTCACGGCCCGCCCGGTCTCGTCGAGCGAATAGCCTATGACCTGCCCCACCTGAATCCGCCGGAAATAGACGGGAGAGCCAATGTCGAGCGAACCCAGGTCGTCGGCCTTGAGCATGTAGCGCGTTCCAGGTCGTTCACTGGTGATCTCCGGTGGCTGCTCCAGCCCCACGAACTCGTACACCGGTTTTTCCGGCTCGGCGCTCGAAGGGGGCGTATCAACGGCAATATAGACCCCCGACAGGAGCGTGCCGAGACCGGAAACCCCGCTGATGGCCAGGCGCGGCCGCACCACCCAGAAACGGGAATCGGGCTGGGTGATTCGATCGGCACCCTCGCGATGCAGCTGCGCGGTGACCAGCACCTTGCCTTGGTCATGGTCGACACGCACATCCGTCACGGTACCAATGGCGACGTCCTTGTAGCGCACTCGCGTCTGGCCGACCTCGATGCCCTCGGCCGAATCGAACGAAATCGTGATCGAGGGGCCCGTGGCCATCCAGTCGCGGAACAGCAGGCCCGCCCCCATGGCGACCGCCAGGAGCGGCACCAGCCATATCCAGGAGAATCGCTGCTCCTTGCGCGGGCGCACCTCGGCAACCGGCAAAGGCGACTGATCTTTCGCCCCGTTCCGCGATGCCTCCTGCGCGCCCGAGTTTTCTTCTTGCCGTTCTGACATTGATTAGTGTTCCGTAGCGGTTTCGCGGCCTCTGTCCCAACCGACCCGCGGATCATAGCTCATGGCGGCAAGCATGGTCAGCACCACCACCAGCCCGAAGCTCACCGCTGCGGGGCCTGCAATGATCTGGGAAACCCCGGGGAAATTCGCCATGGCTGTCATGAGTATCACCACGAACACATCGAGCATGGACCACTGCCCGATGAATTCGAGCAGCTCATACAGACGTGTACGCTGCCGCTGAACGCGCCAGCCTCGCCAGCGCTGCCCCAGCATGAGCACCACCAGTGCAATGAGCTTGGTAATCGGCACCACCACGCTGGCTGCAAAAACGATCAGGGCGAGATCCCACGAGCCGAGCCGCCACAATTCAATGACCCCGCCCAGTATGGTGTGCGCACTGGTGCCCAGGGTGCTGCGGATCTCCATCATGGGCATCACGTTGGCAGGGATATAGGCAACGAATGCCGCGATCAGCAGTGCCCATACGCGTGCCGTCATTTCCGGCTTGCGCTTGTGCATGGGGCTGCCACAGCGTTCACAGTCTTCTTCGACATCGGGCGCGATATGCTGCACGTAGCCGCACACCTCGCACCCCGTGAACCATTCAGGCGGGCCATCCACATGGCGTGCCTCCGGGGCAAGGCCCGCTTCTTCGGCGTAATGCCAGAGACGGCGGCTGTCGAGTCGACTCAGCGCAGTGAGCAGGAAGGTGAGCAGCGCAAAAGCCCAGACACCCGCCCCCGGCTCCAGGGTGGCCAGGCCGGCAAACTTGACCACGGCCACAATGATGCTCAGCATCAGCACCGGCACCATGCTCCAGGGGGATACGGCGTGGTAAATACGCATGGCCAGCTTGAAGTCGGACGGCACCCTGCCCCGGCGTATGCAACGCAGCGCCCAGAGCAGGAAGCACAGTTGGGTGAGCGGAAACCAGAAGCCTGCCAGCCCGGTCATGATCGACAGCACCTGATGCCCCTGCTGCCAGGTGAGCCACAGCGCCCCTATAAAGGTGGCGTCGATTGTCTTGCCCAGCATGGTGAGCCGGGCCAGGGGGAAGTGATTGGCGACGATGAACACGATCAGCGCCGTGACCGTGAGCGCCGTCCAGAACGACAACGAAAAGCGGCTACGCCTTAACAAGACGTAGCCGCAACAGGTGCAGGTCGCCATGCCGCCGGGCTCTACGACCGCGGGGGCATGGATGGTATCGCAGTTCCGGCAGGCCAGAAGCGAGCCGGTTCGCATCAATCGACCAATTCGGGTTCCGGACGCGACGGTGATTGATCCCGGCCGCGGCCGTCGCCCGTGCCATTTTAAGGGAAGGTGAGCTGCACCTTGCCTTGATCGTCGAGCCCCACTTCGACATGGCCGCCGTCGACCAGTCGACCGAAGAGCAGCTCGTCGGCGAGTGCCCGGCGGATTGTGTCTTGAATGAGGCGCTGCATGGGACGCGCACCCATGGTGGGGTCGAAACCCTCTTTGGCCAGATGCTCGCGCAGTGCGTCGGTGAAGGTGACTTCGACGCGCTTCTCGTGCAGCTGGTCTTCGAGCTGCATGAGGAATTTGTCGACCACCCGGAGAATGATCTCGCGCGACAGCGGGGTGAAGCCGATGATGGCATCGAGACGGTTGCGGAACTCGGGCGTGAACATGCGCTTGATCTCGGACATTTCGTCGCCAGAACGCGCAGGCGCCGCAAAACCGATGCTGTTGCGATTGAGCGCCTCGGCTCCCGCGTTGGTGGTCATGACCAGAATGACATTGCGGAAGTCGGACTTGCGCCCGTTGTTATCGGTCAGCGTGCCGTGGTCCATGACCTGCAGCAGGATGTTGAAGACATCGGGATGCGCTTTCTCGATTTCATCGAGCAGCAGCACGCAATGCGGCTGCTTGGAGATGGCCTCGGTCAGCAAGCCGCCCTGATCGAAACCCACATAGCCCGGAGGCGCGCCGATCAGGCGCGAGACCGTATGGCGCTCCATGTACTCAGACATGTCGAAACGCACGAGCTCGACACCCAGCACGAAGGCCAGCTGACGCGCGACTTCGGTCTTGCCCACGCCCGTGGGCCCCGAGAACAGGAAGGAGCCAATGGGCTTGTCGGGTCGACCGAGGCCGGAGCGCGCCATCTTGATGGCAGCGGCAAGCGCTTCGATGGCCGGGTCTTGACCGAACACCACCGTTTTGAGGTCGCGCTCAAGCGTGGCGAGCTTGTTGCGGTCGTCTGTGGAAACGCTCTGCGGCGGAATACGCGCAATCTTGGCCACGGTGGCCTGGACTTCGGCCTTGCCGATGACCTTCTTGCGCCGCGACGGCGGCAGCAGCCGCTGCGCAGCCCCGGCCTCGTCGATGACGTCGATGGCCTTGTCGGGCAGGAAGCGATCGTTAATATGGCGCGCCGCCAATTGGGCTGCCGCCGTGATGGCCGCCGCCGAATAGCGCACGCCGTGGTGAGCTTCGAAGTGCGACTTCAGGCCGCGCAGAATCTGGATGGTCTGCTCGACCGTGGGTTCGGCCACGTCGATTTTCTGGAAGCGACGCGAAAGCGCGTGGTCTTTCTCGAAGATGCCACGGTATTCGTTATAGGTGGTGGCGCCCATGCACTTGAGCTGACCGGATGACAGCGCCGGCTTGAGCAGGTTGGACGCGTCGAGCGTGCCGCCCGAGGCGGAACCCGCTCCGATGAGCGTGTGAATTTCGTCGATGAACAGCACCGCATTAGTGTTGTCCTTCAGGGTTTTTAGCACGGCCTTGAGGCGCTGTTCGAAATCGCCGCGATACTTGGTACCGGCGAGCAGCGCACCCATGTCGAGCGCATACACCTGTGCATCGGCCAGGATCTCGGGGACATCGCCCCGCGTGATGCGCCAGGCAAGGCCTTCGGCGATGGCGGTCTTGCCCACCCCCGCTTCGCCCACCAGCAGCGGATTGTTCTTGCGGCGGCGGCAAAGCACCTGAATGACCCGCTCAACCTCGTGTTCACGGCCAATAAGCGGATCGATCCGCCCCTGGCGTGCCTCCGCGTTCAGATCGGTAGCATAGAGCTCAAGCGGCGACTTTTGCTGATCGGATTTCGCTTCTTCCACTTGCTGTGCCTTCGGCGGTTCAGCCGGCTGTTCCTCGGGTGCCTTCGTGATGCCGTGCGACAGATAGTTCACGACGTCGAGACGGGTCACGCCCTGCTGTTGCAAGAAATAGACCGCATGGGAATCTTTCTCGCCATACATGGCGACCAGCACGTTCGCGCCGGTGACCATGTTCTTGTTCGAGTTGCCCGAGGACACGTGCATGATGGCACGCTGAATGACCCGCTGGAAGCCCAGTGTGGGTTGGGTGTCGACGTCTTCGTCGCCCGGAAAGACCGGGGTGTTTTCGGCGATGAATTTGCGCAGATCCTGGCGCAGGGCATCGAGGTTGGCAGAACATGCCCGCAACACCTCGCTGGCCGCGGCGTTATCGAGCAAGGAAAGCAGCAAGTGCTCTACTGTAATAAATTCGTGTCGCGCCGTGCGGGCTTCTACAAACGCCATGTGCAGGCTGACTTCAAGTTCTTCGGAGATCACGCTACCTCCATTGCATATCGGAGCGGGACAAACAAATTCGACAAATCCCTGTTCTTATTCTATGACTAAATCGAGCTTGCGTATCGCCATGACTGAAAGCGACGACGCCGGTTTGCGACGTCTTACGATGACTTTACTATACCTGCAGTTTTACAAACGCGCGGGCACCTCATAACCGTTACAAAGCGTTCCGCTGCGGGTGTCTGCAGGCCACCACGCATGCGCTGACCGCCGTGCGGCGCAGCCATGAAAAATGCGGGTGTGCCCCTTACAGGCAGGAAACATGCCTATTCGGCCGGCGGGACCGGCTCCATGATGCACTGAAGGGGATGCTGGTTCATGCGAGCGAGCTGAATGACCGATTCAACCCGGGTCGCGGCAATATCGCGGGTATACACGCCCACCACACCACGCCCTTCGTGGTGCACGCGCAGCATGATCCGGGATGCCTCTTCGAGGGATTTTCCGAACACGTGTTGCACGACAATCACGACGAAATCCATGGGAGTGTAGTCGTCGTTCAGCAGTACCACCTGGTACATGGGAGGGGGCGCAACCTTGCCTGGTTTGCGCTCAACCACTGTGTCGTGTGACCGTTCAACCTGTATGCCCATGACAGATACTAGTGTTTCCGATAGTTGACGCCGCTCGCGCTAATTGCGCATCATGAGCTGATTCTGAGTGCTTTGAAGTAATTGTTGCATGCCAGAATCCATAGGCGAAAGCTTACCCCTGTAGTCAGGTATCAATCTAACACACCAAAGTAGAGGGCAGTCCGCATGTCTGATTCAACCGCAACCTCCGTGCCTGGGGATACTCAAAAGCTGACCGGAACCGTTAAATGGTTCAACGACGCCAAAGGGTTTGGCTTTATTACTCCCGACAACGGGGGCGAAGACCTCTTTGCGCATTTCTCCTCCATCCAGATGAACGGCTTCAAGACACTCAAAGAAGGCCAGAAAGTCGAATTTGAAATTGCCCAGGGGCCCAAAGGCAAGCAAGCGCTAAATATTACTGCGGCCTGACCTCTCGCAACACCGGGTACGAATCCGGGATCTCCTTGAAAGCAGCATCAATGTTTGGATTCTACTCATTCCCAGGGCGATTTCGCCCTGTTTTTTTTTCATGCGCCGCGGCTCTGGCGGTGTTTTGCGCAACCCCCGCCTGGAGCGACACGTCTGGCTCCAACCCGCCTGCCTCGGCCACTGAAGGCCAACCGACCCGCGAGCTGCCCCGCATCCGACTGCAGATCAATCAGCGGCCGGTAGTGGCCGAAGTGGCGATCGACGCCGCCAGCCATACACGCGGCCTGATGTTCCGCGACTCACTGGGGCGTGACAACGGCATGCTGTTCTTGTTTGGGGAACCCCAACAGCCCTGCTTCTGGATGAAGAACACACGCGTGCCACTTTCAATTGCGTTCATCGATGCAGAGGGTGTGATTGTGAGTCTGGCCGACATGCAACCTAACTCACTCGACGCGCATTGCGCCATTGCGCCGATTCAATATGCCCTGGAAATGAACCAGGGCTGGTTCGCCCGCAATGCTGCGGGGCCGGGCACCCCGGTGAGCGGATTGCCGCAACTGCGGCGGCCCGCCCCGGCCCGGTAGTGCCCCTACGCCCGAGGTCACCCGGGCGTAGTTCGTTCAGGCGAAGTTCTTGGCGGCGAACTGCCAGTTCACGAGATTCCAGAAGCTTTCGAGGTACTTGGGACGCGCATTACGGTAGTCGATGTAATACGCGTGTTCCCAGACGTCACAGGTGAGCAGGGGCACGTCGTCGGTGGTGAGCGGCGTGGCGGCATTGCTGGTGTTCACGATATCGACGCTGCCGTCGCTCTTCTTGACCAGCCATGTCCAGCCCGAACCGAAGTTGCCGGCGGCCTGCTTGTTGAACTCTTCCTTGAACTTGTCGAAGCTGCCCCACTTGGCGTTGATGGCATCAGCCAGAGCGCCTTCGGGCTGGCCGCCACCGTTGGGCGACAGGCAGTTCCAATAGAAGGTGTGGTTCCAGACCTGAGCAGCGTTGTTGAACAGGCCGCCGGAAGACTTGCGCACGATTTCTTCGAGCGAAGCGGATTCGAACTCGGTGCCGGCGATCAGGTTGTTCAGGTTGGTGACGTAAGTCTGGTGATGCTTGCCGTAGTGGTACTCGAGTGTCTCCTTCGAGATATGCGGCTCAAGCGCGTTCATCTCGTAGGGAAGCGGGGGAAGCGTAAATGCCATGTTCTTTGCCCTTTTTTATGCAGTGAAAACCTAAATACGCCGCCGGCCCGGCAGGTACCGGGCGCAACACACGGCGAGCGGCTGGCCCGCTGTGCGGATCGTAGTGCCGAAGCAGCCTACAACAGGCCATGTACGGCGGTAACCCTGGCCTGGGCGCTGCCTTGCGAAAACTCGATCTGCAGCGACTCTCCAGCTTTTAAGTCTAACCCATTTTTTATGATGTTCCCCCGGGCGTCACGTG
>JAEZGR010000120.1 GCA_023437255.1 Pseudomonadota bacterium
ATTCGGCAACAAGTAGAGGAGCCCGCCCCAGCATTTTGATTTGACGGCTTTTCGTTCCCCTTCTGCACGGCCCAAGAAACGTTGCGGTATAAAAACACGGAGCCAAGCATGAAAAGCAGGACACAAAATAGCTTCAAGCGGATGGGATTATGTGTGGCGCTGGTTGCACCCCTGATATTCGCATCTGGGTGCGCTCAGGCCGCCTGGCCGGAAGACCGGCCCATCACCATGGTGATCCCCTACGCGCCCGGCGGCGCCACAGACACCCTGGGGCGAGCCATCTCCAAAAGTTTGTCGGAGCAGCTGGGGCAAACCATCATCGTCGAAAACCGGCCGGGTGCCGGCAGCATGATTGGCTCTGAATACGTATCGCGCGCCAAGCCCGACGGCTACACCTTCGTGCTGGGCAGCATCTCGAACGTCCTGAATTCCTTCTTCTATAAAGCACCGCTCTACGACGTTCTGACCGACCTCAAGCCGGTCGGGCAAGTCGTTTCGGTGCCCAACTATCTGGGAGTGCACAAAGACATTCCGGCCAATTCGGTTTCAGAGCTGATCGCCCTCGCCAAAGAAAAACCAGGCGAACTCAGTTGTGCGGTGGCGGGGCTGGGCTCCTCTCCGCACCTGTCCTGCGAGTTGTTCAAGACACTGGCCGGTGTCGACATCATTACTGCCCCATTCAAGGGAGGGGCTCCCGCCATTCAGTCAACCATGGGCGGCCAGACCACGATGGTCTTTGCAAACGAGGCACGCCCATACATTCAGGCGGGCCAGATTCGCGGATTGGCCGTCACCACCAGTACACGGTCGCAGTACACGCCGGATCTGCCGGCCATCGCGGAGCAGCTTCCTGAGTACGACGTGACCGCGTGGTATGGACTCTGGGCGCCGCCCGACACGCCCGATGAGATCGTGAACAAGCTCAGCGCCGCAATCAACGACTCGTTGAAAGATCAGCAACTGCGCAATGTGTTCGAGTCTTTAGGGGCCACTGCGACACAAAGCGACCCCCAGAAGTTCGCTGCATACATAAAGCGCGAGTATGACCGCTGGAAGGCCATTACGGCAAAGATGGACATTGAGCAGCAGTAAGGGGTACGACATGCAGCGAATTGCCGACTGTTTTTCGCGCTGGGTCGCCCTTACGCCCGACAGGCTCGCCATTTCTGACGACCGGTATCAATGGTCGTACGCCGATCTGGAAACGCACGTTGGGCAGGCGGCCGAGTATCTGGCGTCTGTGGGGGTCCGGCGCGGCGACCGCGTCGCCTTCATCGGGGAAAACAGCGCGACACTCGCTGCATTGATTCTTGCTGCGGGGCGCCTGGATGCATGGGCGGTCCTCGAGAACGCCCGACGCGCCCCCATGGAGATCGACGGCGTGTGTCTACATGCTCACCCGCGCACGATCGTGCATGTGGTGGGCAATTCCGAAGCGGCGCGCGAGCACGCCCGGCGCCACCAAGCGGCCACCATCGAGACCCCCTTTGGTTCGGTTGCTGCCAGCCCCACGGATTCGACCAGCGAGCCGGAACCGATATGGCCCGAAGCCAAAGACCAGGTCGCTGTGCTCATTTACACGACGGGCACAACGGGGACACCCAAGGGTGTGATGATCACCCATGCGAACCTGTTGCACATCGGTGAGCAGATGCGCCGGGAGCGCCGCCTGACCTCTGACGACCGCGTGTATGGCATCCTGCCCATCACACACGTGATGGGCCTGGCGTCGGGGCTGTTGGGCACGTTGTCGTCGGGCGCCCACATACATCTCGTTCCCCGCTTCGATGTCGTGCATTGCAGGCACGCCCTGCGCACCGATGGAATCACGATCCTGCAGGGTGCGCCGGCCATGTTTGCGCGACTCGCCGAATCCTGCGAGCCGGGGGCGCGCCCGAGCCCCTCACTCAGACTCATCGCGGCAGGGGGCGCGCCGCTTGATGCCGGCATCAAGGAAAAGGTGGAGGCGGTCTTCGGGCTCACGCTCCACAACGGCTACGGGCTGACCGAGGGGTCCGGCGTCTGCTGGACGCGTCTGGACGACGTTAACGATGACTGCTCCGTTGGGCCGCCCAATGTGGGCGTGGAGGTCCGTATCTGCGACAAGGACGGCAACGAATTGCCCCAGGGGCAGGTCGGCGAACTATGGATGCGTGGCCCCAGCATCATGAAGGGCTACTACAAGATGCCCGACCGTACTGCAGAGGTGCTGCGCCCAGACGGCTGGCTCAACTCCCAGGATCTCGCGTCGCAGGGGCCGGATGGCCGGATCCACATCCATGGCCGCAGCAAGGAACTGATCATCCGGTCGGGATTCAATGTATCGCCGCTGGAAGTCGAGACGGCCCTGAACTCCCACCCCTTGGTACGGTATTCTGCCGTGCTCGGCCATCACAATGCAGGCAATGAAGATATTGTTGCCGTGATCGAGCTTAAATCCGAGGCGCAGCTGAACGAGGCCGATCTGCAGGCCTTTTTAAAAGAGAGGCTCTCGCCTTACAAACGGCCGAATCGTTTCATCTACATGGAAAACCTGCCTGTCGCTCCCAACGGGAAGGTGCTGAAGCAGGCGCTCAAGCTGAAGTTGGGCGATACGCTCGGAGCGGCGCAGTGCCCTACGTAGCCAGCCGGGCTTGAATACGCACCCGCTTTGACGCCCGGGCCCGCAGCTGCCCGCAGCCGGCATCCACATCCTGACCGGCGCTGTTCCTCACCTTCGTGAGCACACCGCGACTTTGCAGCGACTTTACGATTTCGCGAATGCGGTCGGTGTCGGGGCGCTGATACTCGTCTTCCCCCACGCTGTTGAAGGGAATGATGTTGAGCACGCCGAACTTGCCACTGAGCAGGCGTGCGACGGCATCGAACTCGTCGTCGCCGTCGTTCACGCCTTTCAGTAGCGTCCATTGATACTGAATCGGATAACCCGTGGACCGCGCATAGTGCTCGCCCAGCTCGATCAGGTCTTGCGGAGAGATCCTGGGCGCGCGTGGCAGCAAGTGATGGCGCAGCTCGTCCTTGGTCGTATGTAACGACAGCGCGAGCGCGGGCCTGACGCGCTGTCGTGGCAGCGCATCGAACACCCGCGGATCGCCGACGGTGGAAAACACCAGATTCTTGTGACCGATATTGCCTTCAGTACCGAGCAGGTCGATGGCCTCAAGCACGTTTTCGAGATTGTGCGCCGGCTCGCCCATACCCATGAAAACCACCTTCTTGACCGGCCGACGTCGCCGCGCCAGCACCACCTGCGCCAGAATCTCCATGCTGGACACCTGACGCAGCAGGCCGCTCTTGCCCGTCATGCAGAAGCGGCATCCGACCGCGCAGCCCACCTGGGTGGAGACGCAGAGTCCGTCGCGCGGCAACAGCACGCTTTCCACCATCTGCCCGTCGGCAAGCTCCACGAGCAGGCGCGAGCCGTCATTCCCGGGATGTTCGGAACGAACACGTGCGAGCGCATCCAGTTCGGCGGTCAGGGCTGGCACGGCTTCGCGCAGTGTGAGCGGCAGGAAGTTCTCGGCACTGCGCCGACTGGTGCCGGCATCGAGCGCCTGCCCTCTGAGCCACACGCGTGTGAGCCGGCCCCGGTGCACAGGCAGGGCGCCAAGAGCGGCAAGGCGTTGGTCAAAGTCGGAGAAGCGCATTGGGGCAGATTCTAATCCATGCCTTGAGCGCCGCTCCCTGCTGTCTTATGGCAGAGGGGTGACCTATTCCGGCGGCAGGCGATCCGGACTCGTATTGCCCGCGAGCTTCCGTATCTTTTCCGCCAGCTCTGGCGTCGGTGCGTCGTACCCATAGCGGTACGGCGGCGTCGGCACTGACTCGGGGCGGTAATCCTTCAGCACCGGCTTCGCCTCGCCCAGATACAGGTTGTCTTTCACGCTTAAAAAGGCTCTGTAGTCGCGGGTATAGGCATACTGCGCCTTCCGTTTCGCGTAGGCCTTGCGGTCGGATTCCCCATTCTCCAGCGCAGTGCGCCGGGGCGCCACGGTGATATGGCGGCAATAATTCACATTGATGCCGTGCACGGTAGGCGTGGATTCCGGCTCCGCGCATGTGCGTTCAGACTCATTGCTGAAGATGTTTCCCTCGACCAGGGCCTTGGCCTCCAGGCTGAAGCTCATGCCGTAGAAACTCCAGTTCTCCAGCAAATTATTGAACAGGTGGAAGGTGCCGAATTGCGCCCTGGGGTTGCGCTGAACGGTATTGAAGAAATAGTTGTGATGCAGCGTCACGCGCGCCTTCGAATCACGCTCATAATTCTTGAAGTGGTCCTTCGAGGTGATGTTGTTCAGCAGCATGACCTTGTTCGAATGATGAAACTTGCTCCATGAAATCGTCACGTCGCTTGAACCGTTCTTCACATTGAGAAGGCGGTCGATCATGCGAGAGAGATCCAGGTGGTGCACCCAGACGTCGCGGCTGCCGTTGGCCACGTTCACGGCTTGCGTGATCCGTGTCAGGCGACCGTCTATCGTCAGATGCGTAAGGATCACGTTCCGGCTTCCGTACACACCCAATCCGTCATCGATCAAGGTCACCCGCCGGCCGCGTCCGTCTATCGTGGTGTTTGACGGCACGCGCAGCTGCGACTGCAGGACAATGGTCATGTCATCGGCAAAGCGGATCCATGTCGGCTCGGTACGGGCCTGCCTCAATGCCGCGCGCAGCGTGCCCGGTCCGGCATCGCGGTCAGAGGTCACCTCCACGAACTTGCCGCCCAGCCCGCCCGTGGCATTGGCGCCATAGCCTTCGCGCTGTTGCAGCAACTCGGTCACGAATGGGCAGTGTTCATCTGCTGCAGCACACTGTTCGCGAGCTGCCGCCGGGTCGCCATACGCGGCGACCAGCACCATCAGCAGGCCCAATATCAGGTTTCGAACAGTCATCAGGCGCCCCGCCTAGGCCTGGGCAGACCGATCTGCAGCTGACACATGGCGCCAGATGCCGCCGCTCAGCCGCAAGTTCTCCGGCTCGCCGGCGAGGTGTTCCCGAAGCCGTTCGAAATAGGCCTTCTGCCAGCGCTGCGAATACGACTGCGCATCCTCGCCGGGGTCGACCGCCGGCAGCATCTCGAGCGTATAGGCCACCTTCCCCTCTTCCCAGCGTGGCGCATAGAAGACCGAAGGCACGCCCAGCCGATGCGCCAGGAGCGAGGCGAAGCTGGAATAGGTCACTTCCTGCCCTTCAAACGTGGTGCGCGGGGCGGCAGGGTTGGCGGCGCCATCGACGGCCAGGCACAGCACATACCCCGACTGGATCGCACGCATGCACGCCTTGGCGACCTGCGCCTCCGTCTGGTCCGCAGTGGATATCAACGCTTCCGAGTAGCTGGTCCGTGCGATGCTCGGCGCTGTGGCCAGCCAGCGGGAGGGAATGCCCACCAGTTCCATGGCGAGCAGGCCCGCGTACATGGGACCCACATGGGCCGTGGCGACGACGACACCACGACCGGCCGCCAGCAATGGCGCGAAAAAGCGCTCCCCGGTGTCGAGTTCGCCCAGCAAGCGCATGGCTTCCTCGACACGGTCTTCGCGGCACTCAAGCCAGTCAAGAAGCAGGTGATCGACCGCATGGCCCCAGCGCGCCCGGCGCTCCCAACTCACCCTGTCGATGGTGGTATTGGCGCGCAGCGACCAGGCCCAATCCAGGCGCGCCGGCGGAATGATGGCGCTGTCCAGGGTCGCCTCCATGCGTTCCATGGCTTCATCGAATGTGGCCGGGAGCCGCTCGCCTCGCTTGGCGAGGTATTGCTCGAACAGCGCCTCGGCCTCTTCATTGCGACCCGCCTGCGTGAGCGCGCCGACTGCGGCCCGCTGCCATAACAGCTTGTCCGGCGCCTTCTCAACCAGATGCAGGAGCTGATCAGCGGCTTCGCCGTACTGCAAGGTGTAGCGCAGCGCCCGCGCATACAGGGCGCGCGTCTGCTCCAGCTCGGGGGCGAGTTCGATGGCCCTGGCCAGCGGCGCCACCGCTTCCTTGTAGCGGCCGGCACGCAGCAGCGTTTCCCCATGAAGCGTCAGCAGCCTGACGTCGTTCGGCGCGGCCTTCAAGCCCACCTCAAAGTGCGCGGGTGCAAGCACCTTGCGGTCTTCTTCGGTGCCGCGCCGCAGATGCGCCAGCCCGAGCGACGAACGCAGCGCGGCGCAATCGTGACCCGCGCGCAGTGCGGCGTTGCCCAAGCGGATCGCCGCGGCGGTTCGCCCGTCTTCCATCAGGGCTCGCACAGCCATCGTGGCCACGCGCTCGTTCGGCAACGCCTCTGGATCCAGCCCCGCCGCAACACCTGCGGCGTCAGCCACATCGCCATTGCGCATGAAGGCCGTCATCCACGCGTATGCGTCGGCGGGCTCGCTTTGGGCCAGGGCGAGGGTCGCGCGGGCGACGTCGGCCGCCTCGGCCACCCGCTCTGCCTGAACGCGCAGCTGAATCCGCGCGGCGTGCAGCGCCGCGGTGCCCGGTTCGAGTTCAGCGGCTGTGTCAGCCTGCGCGATCGCCTTATCCCATTGCTTCATACGGCCGTACAGACTGGCGAGCAGGCGCCGATCTTCGGCGCGTGTCGGATAGACAGCGATCAGCACGCCCAGCGCCGCGATGGCGGGCTCAAGCCGCCCCTCGCGCACGAAGGGCGACACCAGCAGACGGCGGACATCTCGCCAGCCATCTTTGGTCTGGCGCACCGCCGGTTCAAGCCCGGCCATGTCGCGCGCGGGATCTTCGGCGCTCTGGATTTGGGCGATGACTTCGCGCAAACGGTCGGTGGCGTTTCGCGCATCACCTGCGCCGGCCACGGGGCTGTGGCGCTGCGTTTCCATATCAACCATGTCGGAATCCTCTCAAAAAAGCCATCGCCACACGCACAATGAACATCAGCACAAAGCCCAGCGCGAGGGCCTGCAACAGCATGAGCCCCGTGCGCGGGCTGGTGGGCTGGTCCGTAGGAACCGGTTGGGCAATGATCGACAAATACCGCTGCAGCCGCAGGGTGTCCGTCATTGCCTGTTGGTACGACTGTTGCGCCAAGGTCAGGTTGGAATCCGCGAATGTCTGATCATTGCGCAGCGCTTCGTATGACTTGAGTTGTTTCGCTTCGGCATTGCCGTCGCCGCTCAGACGGTGGCGCACGGACTCGAGCCGCTCCTTCAGGGCGGCCACCTGCATTTCAGCGGGCTTCAGCATGAAATGATCTTTGTTGTCGAGCGCCCTGATCTTGTCCAGATGAACCTGCGCGGCGCTGAGCTCTCCTTCCAGCTGGCTGGACAACTCCAGCAACATCGACACCGTGGCGGCAGGGTCGATGTTTCCGTGGGCGGTCCGCCATTCCGTCAGCGCTTCCCGTGCCTCCAGCGCCTCCTGCTCCGCCAATCTGAGCGCCTGCTCGCTCACCCTCAGCTTGTCGGCCACGCCCTTCTCGTTCATGGAACTGACGAATTCCTCGGCCAGGCCAATGAGCGCGACCGATAGTGTGGCGGCGTCTTCCGGAGAGAACGCACTGACCCGCAGCACGTCGATCTGCTCCAGCGCGTTGAATGAGACCTGCACGGATTGTCGGTAAGCCCGATACAGATCGTCCTCGCTGGCTTCTTCCGGAAGGCGGTTGAGCGGGTCCCAGTCTGTATTGGTCAGATAGCGCCGCAGGCCAAGCTTTTCATCGAGCTGCCGCATGCTGTCACGCGACTTCAGAAAGTCGGCCACTGCCCATCCGTCTACGAAGCCACCCAGCATGCCCCCCGAATTTCCCGTGGTGAGCAGGCTGGCCGTCGTTCCCGCCGCCCCTTGCTGGGTGGAGGCCGACTGCACGAAGAACCGCGACTCGGCCTCATAGCGCGGGGTCGCGAGAAGGCTTGCATAGACGAAGGCGAGCACCACGGGTACGAGAACGATGAACACATTGACCCAGCGATGACGGCGGCGCTCGCGCAGCACCGCCTGCCGCTCGCGGCGACGCAGCGCGATCTCGGATTCGTTCTCAGAAGCCGAGCTGGCCCTCGTCGAAGCCGCCTCCGAGCTCGTCGTCGCGCGTGCCGGCGTCTCCCCGCGATCGGCGCGGGGGAAATCGGCTGAGGCACTGGTCGAGGTCGTCGTCGATGCGGAGTGCGCTTCGTTCATAGATCAAACCTTTAAAGCAATAGTCCGCCAGCTGATTCGGACGGTAACTGGAGAAGATAAGTGTCCGGCCCACCAGCCGTTCTTCGAACAGGGCGAGCCAGAGGCGGGTGAAACGGCAGGGCTCGAAGGGTATGCTCCCTTCAATGACATAGACATCGAACGCCGGCGCCAACGCCAGCGCGAACGAGAATTCCTGCCGCGCATAAAGCGGCCAATGCTCCATGGGCCTGGCCAGGCATTTGGGATCGCTGACAAGGTCGGCGACCAGTTCGTGCGTGGCATCGACGTCGATCTCGTACATGTCGCTGACGAAATCAATCATGCTCAAGCCGCTCGCCTTGCCGCGTATGAAGCCTTGCCGGCCGATCGCCCACGAAACGCTGCCGTCGTGCTTGACGAAGCCCCTGCGCGGCGGACGCAGTCCGCACAGGATGTCGACCAGCTGACGATGCATGTCCGGCGCGTGCGACAGCAAGGCGTAGCGCCCGACCGGAATATCGAGATCGGCATTGGCCAGAAGCAGCTGTCTGCTGCCGAAGGCGTAGGGCTCGTCGGTGACGCCATTGAGCTGAATCATCTTTCCGAAATCCATTGACTAAAACAGGTGCGCCATGAGCCCCGGCTCACATCGGCTGAACATTGGGGCGGGCCAGGCGCTCGGCCATCAGCGCAATCACCATCAGAAAAACCAGCGAAGTGATGAAGTAGCTGTGGCTGGCATCGGGAGACTCATAAACTTCGAAGTAAGCGGAACGCATCAATTGCAGGCCATGCGCAAGTGGCGACCAGAGCATCCACGGGCGCAATGACTCCGGAAACTGCTCCGACACGAAAAAGACGGCCGCGAAGATCTGCAGCGCACGTTCAATAATCGGTGCCAGCCTGAGGAAGAATCGCCAGAAAGTCGCGATCGCCCCAAACAGCACCCCGACCGCTGCGCCGAAGCCTCCCATCAGCACGACGAAGAGAATGAAGCCGGCCCAGCTGACGGGCAGCGTGACCAGGCCCAGGGCATGGCCCGCGCTGATCAGCACAGCGAACACCACCAGATAGACCGACTCATACAGCAGCGAGTGCACCAGGGCACACATCAGTGGCGAGACACCCTGAAAGTTCAGCAGGCCACGGGTCGCGACATAAGCAGTGCTGCTTCGGAAAACGACTTGCCGGAACATGATCCAGGTCGTCGCGCCCAACAGCGAGAACGTCTGCACATCCATCCCGAGGATGTAATGCGTGCCCATCAGGATGTACAACGACGAAATCAGGGTCAGCAACACCACGGGCCCGACCAGCGCCCACACCAGTGCAATCCGGCTCTCGCCATGCATCACGCGCAGCTGATAGACAAACATCGCCATCAGCGTGCGCCCGACGGGCCGCAGCCCGGCCAGGTAAGGCGGTTGCGCTTCATGCAGCGCACGCAGGCGCTCGCGCAGAAGCGCCAGGTCGCCCGCTTCGTCCTGCTCAACCTCGATTTCCAGCGCAATATCGTGGCGTGATGCATAGCGGCGCGCTTCACGCGCCTCATCCTGCCTGCGGCGCTCCGCGCGCCGCGCATGCGCGGCGGCCAGGCGCTCGTCCTCGGCCACCAGCTTGGCCGGCAGGTAATCGGGCGCGAAGACCGCCACGTCCGCGCGGATGTCCTGCTCCAGAAGCCGGATAATGACGCGCAGGCGGCGCCGCGAAAAATCGGCCAGGTTCTCGTCGACCGCGCTGCGCGCAATCTCCGCCTCCAGCTCCGCCTGCACCGCCTCATACACCGCGCGCCGAGCTGCCACGGTATCGTGCGGCTCGCCCTGCAGCCGGGCCAGCAGGGGTCTGAGCAACACCGACGGCGTCGCCTCATGCTCAAACAGCGCAGCAGGATCCAGGCGCCACTTGGCGACACCCGACCCTACTGTGTAGCTACTGTCCTTTCGGCGCGCCCGCCAGCCTTTGATCCGATCCTCGTTGCTCATCGGGACGCTATTCGGGCACGACCGCCGGGCCGGAACCCATGTCGTTACCGATCGCCTTCGTGGCACTGAAGCCCGCACTCATGGTGACGCGGAAGGCAGAGAGAATCTTCTGCACCTGTGTGAACGGCGCATCGGAAATGTAGATCGCCTGTCCTTCCGCCACCGCGAATTCGCGGGCCAATGCCACGTGTTCGGGTCGGGTCAGGTCGAACTGGTAGACCACGGGCAGCAGGTCCGGTTCGCCCGGTGCCCCGGCCTTCGCAGGGGTGAACAGGAACACGGAGCGCGGATCCGCCAGCTGATCGTCCAGCCCTCGTGCGTCTGCCAGTGCATCCAGCACGCTGTAGTTGCGCTTGCTGATGGGCACACGCCCCTGCGTGCCCGCCGCACCCAGCACGGTCAGGAACTCCTTGGATTCATAGGCGGTAATGACATCACCCGAGCGCAACAGAATGTCGTTGTTCTGATTCCGGTAAATATCCGATAAGCGCACCGAGGCCACCTGATTGTCGCGGCGCAGGCTGATGATCAGCTGCTCGGGGCTGTCCTGCACCGGCGCCGCCTGCGCCAGCACACTGCTCAGGCGCTGAGACGTCTGCGTAATGGGGTACACCCCGGGCTTGGTGAGGTTGCCCTGAACGGTCACCACCTGCCCGCGCGCTGCATCGACGCGCGTCACGCTGACATCGGCGCCGATCACGAGCCTGCTCAGGCGCTCGATCAACGCATCGTGCAGCTGCGCCAGCGTCAGGCCCTCGGCCCGAAACTTCCCGATGATCGGAAACGAGACATGACCCGAGCGGTCGATCTCGTGGTTGCCCAGATCGCTGACACCCGACGGGTCTGCGGCAAATACACCCAGACCACCGCGCTCCCACACCTTCACATTGATGCCGTCGCCCGGCACCAGCCTGTCGAATCCCGCTTCCGTGAGATCGCGATACCGTTGGGGGAAATCGGCCTCCTCGGGCACCCGGCTCTGCTCTGCACTTTCGCGCGTGACGGGCATCACGATGACATCCTTGTCATCGTGAGCCGCGTGCATCTCTCTGAGCAGGGGGCCGGAGCGCGGGAGCTGGCAGCCCGCAAGCACCAGCGCCGCAAGCAGCAGCATGACCCGGCCCGCACGGCGCCCGGCACTCAGGGGCGGCACTTTTGTATAGGTAAGATCTTTCAATATCAGTCGTTTGAAAAAAGCACTCGCCAATTACGCACGCATGGGCACGAGGTCCATGCTTTCGTCGTTTTCAGACTCGGACATGGCAGGCATGCACAGGCTCATGAACTTCAGAAGCATGGCGTCGAGCGAAAACAACGTCTGAGCCCGTTGGCGGCTATGCGCCCTGAGCTCCACGTTGCTGCGCACCTTATCCACCATCGACGTCACTTTCTCGCATGCCTCGTGCAGACTCGGATGGTCGACGTCACTCAGCAAGTGACCCGTTTCATCCTCCACGAAACACTCGCCCGCGCCCCCGGCCGGTGTGGAAATCACCGGGACACCCAGCAGCTGCGCCTCGATCAGCACGTTGGGCAGGCCTTCATACCGTGACAGCAGAACGCTGGCATCCATCTGGGAATACCAGAAGCCGACATGATTCGATAAACCCACCAGCAGCAGCCGGTCGGTCACCGCCAGTTCTTCTGCCAGCGCCTCGATGTTCTCTCGCAAACGCCCATCGCCGACAATGAAGAAGCGCGCCGTCGGGCGTTTCTTCAGGTACAGCGCGGCGAGCTTGATCCAGAGCTGCGGCCGCTTGTCGGGCTCGAGACGGAATACACCGCCCACCGTCTCCGTGGCGTCGCTCGTGTTTTCCAGGAACGCCTGCCACTTTTGCTTGTCCTCTTCCGAGGCGTCGGTCGCCAGATCGGGCACGCCGTTGTACAAGATATGGAAGCGCATGATCGGAATGCCCAGCCACTCGGAATACGCTTCCGCTGCCTTGCGGCTGTTACTGACGAAGACCACGCCCGGCACTTGCGCCAACGCCTGGTACAGCTCGGGATACTCTGCACGGAAGCGATCTTTGCGGATGTTCGGCGGCAAGCCGCGAAACACCAAGTGGATGGTCGGCACACCCGCCAGCAGAGCGGCCAGCGCCCCGAACAGGCAGGTGCCGTCCTGCCACAAGCTCACCACGTCGAAAGCGTTCTCGCGCAGCACCGGCGTCAGCCGCGTCACACCATAGTGAACCGGCGGGGGCAGATGTTCCAGCAGTCGCGCAAGATTCTCTTCGGGAATGGTCTGATGGGCGACCGACACGGCCGGCGAGCGGTTGATTTCCGTTACCGGAATCTGCGCCTCGACCAGAACTGGAAGAAAAAAGTCGTCCTGCTTCTTGGATGCGCCTGTCGGCTCCGTGTGCTGCTTGACCAGCACTTCGACCTTCCTGGGTCGCATGAGAATGTCCGGAGGCGCCTGGTCTGGGGCCTTGCTCAAGCGGGTGAGCTCCCCCGCCAAGCGAGTCAGCTGCCGTTCCGCGCCGCCCGGTCCCAGGGTGCCGGTCACCAGCGCCACGGATACGGTGTTCCCGGGCCCGGCTTCTTCGATCTTCCGGTTACGAAAATGCAGAATCGCATGTTTCATCGACACGATTCGGACGTCCTGGCCGGCCAGTGCCTCCTCGGACTCGAAGCGTTGGTAGAACGCATACTCACTTGCCAGTTGTTCCGCGAGTTCAGCCGCCTTGCTGCCCGGCGCCAAATGCTTTGCCACCGGCGCGATCGCCTCAAAAGCATCGATCAGCAGGCCACGCTTGCGCAGACGTTTCGCAAACTCGACCCGCATGTTGCGATCCGTGTTCTGCAGGATCAGCCGACGGAACAATTCATCGGACCGATCGTGCGCCCGGATGTCGCTCAACAGCTTCGCCCGCGCAAACATGCGGGCCGCGTCATCCGACTCGGGCAGATGGTGATCCACCAGCGCCATGGCCTCTTCAACGCGCCGGTCCTTCACGAGGCGCATGGCGCAAAAGCGAACGACCTGCAGGTCTTCGGGGCAGTCCTGCAAAAGCGCGGCCCATTGCTCGGCCAGCCCCTCGTTTACGCCAGCCGCCTCCTGCAGTCTGAGAAGCAGAAACCGGACCTTGAAATCCTTCAGGTGGTCATCGGCCAGCGCCTTCGCGCGGCTCAGGTTTTCCTGCGCGATCTGGACGCGGCGCGACGCGGCAACGATTTCTTCCAGCTGCGCCTGAACCTGTTCAAGATCAGGCGTGACCTCCACAGCTTCGACATTCAACGGTGGATTCATGCGGCCTTTCTCCGATTCAGCTTCTCGATCCACACCATGCAGCGCCTGATGTAAGCGTCAAACTGAGCCGGGTTTTCGGAAACGGCCTGGAGCTTCTCCCAGTACCCCAGGGCCTCTTCAAAGCGGTGCAGCCGCATGGCGCCCACCGCGGCCAGCCGCAAGCCAATCACGTTGTCGGGCTCGAGCTCCACGATGCGCTCACCCAAGGCAAGGCGCTCGGTGGTGCTGGACGCTTCCAGCGCCCGCGCCTCTGCGTACAGCGTGCCGAGAATGCGGCGCTTCTCGCGATCCACTTCCGGCATGTCCGGCCACGATCGTGCGACCCGATCCAACAATTTCCAGGCCGCCAGCGGATCGCCCTGCGAGAGCAGCTGGCGGGCGCTGCGGATTGCGCGCGGGCCCAGTCTGCCAAGCTGACGTTCTGCTTCCTCTTTGGCACTCTGGTCAGCCGACGGATGCGCGAGCACATCCTTGTACGCGTCGATCGCCTCACCGAACCAGCCGCCTTTGAAGGCCGCGCGGGCGAAGAAGAGCTTGGCGCTGAACGGTGCGGACGCTCCCGCCGCCGCCTGTTCCAGATGCCGCATCGCGGTCGTCTTGTCGCCCAAGGCATCCGCAGCCCGACCACGCATGGCGTGCAGTTCCGGGAATTCGACCTGGGTGTCGATCGCCAGATTGGTCAGATCGATCACTTCCTTGTTATTGCCGCCCACCAGCGCGGCGCGAACGCCCAGACGCATCGCGCGCTCGAAGGCGCGTTGTGCCCGTGCACCGGCCAACATGTCGGGATTGAGCAGACGGTGCGCGCAGATGCGCTCGGCCGCATCGCGCAGGCGCCCCTCTTCCAGCGCGCGGTTGCCTTCCTCGGCCCAGGTCGAAGATTGCGACTGCAACCATGCACCGATATCTTCCTGCTCACTGCTGTTCAGGCCGCAAGAGACCGCCAGGGTCGCCGCCGCCATGATGCAACCTCGCCACGAGGCTTCCTTGACCAGTTCCAGCACCTCGGTGTCGTCCAGCGAAGGATGCTCCGATGCAAGGGCACGCAACGTGTCGCGGTCGCCGGCGAGCAGGCTTTCGCGCCACAGCATTGCAAAGCCGCGGCCGTAATCGGGCAGCGTCGCACGGACCTCATGAACCCAGCGCAGGGCCGATTCCATGTCGCCTGCGGCCTGCAGCAGCGAAAGCACCGTGTCGGCCGCTTCCAGCGCCGTCGCGTCTTCAGGTGAAGAGATTCGGAACAACTGCTTCCAGTAGGCCAGACTCTCGTCCACGTAGCCCAGCTGGCCGGCCGACGCCGCCGCGACGTGCACGATCTCCGGTGTTTCAATTTCATCACCCAGCAGACTGGCCGCCAGTGCGTAGGCTTCTTCGTGCTGGCCCAGCGCAAACTTGTTGCGCATGAGGATATGTTCCGCCTTGCTGCCCGATGCCAGGGCGCCATCCAGATCGCCCAGCAGCGCCAGCGAGCCTTCGTAATCGCCCAGCTCCGCCTGCATGCGCGAGAGCAGCAACAGATGGTCGGGGAGCCCCGGGGTTCGGCGCAGCACCTCGCGCACGCGACAAGACGCATTGCGCAGATCGCCGGCCTCCCAAAGCTGCTCGATGTGCTCGACGCTCTCGTCGGCAGACAGTTTCGGCGTGGCAGGCTGCGGTGTCGACGCGTCCATCCGTGGACGGACGAAGTTCTTGTACCAGTCCGTGTACAGTCGCTCAGCGAAGAGCGGCGTGTAGTGCGTCAGGTCGAGCCCGCCGTTCTCCATTGCGTCGGCCTGTCCGATCCGGTTCATCAGCGGTGTCGGGTCATAGCACGGCACACCGATATTCCGGGCGGCGGCGGTGACGGCGGCGATGAGCTGCGCCCGCTGTTCGATCGGCGCGTTGTCCGGCGTGGTGGCATTGACGTGCGTGACAAACACCACCTTGTCGGGCCCGATCAGCTCGACGAGTTCGCGCATTTCCTGCTCGATTTCCTCGGCAGTCTGATCGCGCTTCACGACGCGGGCCAGCAGGTCCCTGTCTTCCGCATTGAGGCTCTTGAAAGCCGGGTCCTGATCCAGCAGTACGCGGCGTTCGGCCAGGCCCTGCTCATGCGCCAGAGACCAGAACTGACGAGTGCGCTGCCGATCCGCGAAGAACTCGCTGAAATAGCGGATCAGGTAATTGGACTGGATGGGAACACCATCAATGGTCAGGAGCTTGCGCGAAGAAACTTCCACCATGTACAGGTCGGCGGGCTCGTGCGTGCCGCGGCGCGCGCGCTCGCCATTCGAGGGCCGAAAAACCAGGCGCTGGACGTCGGCCGGAATCTCGCCTCGGCCGAACATGAATCGCGCCTGCTGCAATGCTTCTGCGGAGGTATGCACAAAACCGTAGTTGCGGCCGAGCTGCAACTCGATCGGGTAGCGTCCCAGCGCATCGCGCAGCGGCGTATGGATACGGCAGGTGCCGATCGGGGCAATGGTGAATACAGTCATTCAGGGGGTCTCCCGGATTGATGAATAAGGAGCGTGAATTCAGAGCGTCCAGTACGAGACGCCAGCGGGCAGCCGTTTTGTGTCCAGAACGGACTTCAGGTCGCATACCATTCCACCGGTCTTGACCATGTGCGGCAGGTCTTCCCAGATGGAATCCATGGTTTCGCAATGCGGTACCGCCAGGATCAGGGCGTCCATTGAACGGAACTGGTCGCGGTCGACAAGCGTGATGCCGTACTCGTGCTCCATCTGGTCCGGATCGGCCATCGGATCGCAAGCGACCGGAGCAAGGCCGTACTGGCCCAGCGCGTTGTAAAGGTCGACGACCTTGGAATTGCGAATGTCGGGCACGTTCTCTTTGAACGTCATGCCCAAGATGCCGACCCGGGTCTCTCCGTTCAGGCAGCCCTTGCGCGCAAGGGCCTGCACCAGTCGCGAGGCAACGTGCGAAGCCATGCCGTCGTTGATTCGACGGCCTGCCAGGATGACTTCGGGGTGGTAACCGAGTGCCTGAGCTTTGGAGGTCAGGTAGTAGGGATCAACACCGATGCAGTGGCCGCCCACCAGCCCAGGTGTGAACTTCAGGAAGTTCCATTTGGTGCCGGCGGCCTCCAGAACCTCCGAGGTGCGAATGCCAACGAGATCGCAGATCTTCGACACCTCGTTCATCAGGGCGATATTGATATCGCGCTGCGTGTTTTCCAGAACTTTCGCCGCCTCGGCCACCTTGATCGAAGAGGCGCGGTGCACGCCCGCATCGATGATCTGCTCATACACGCCGGCAATGATCTCGAGCGACTCCGCATCCTGGCCCGAGACAATCTTGACGATATTCTCGAGCGGGTGCTCGCGGTCGCCGGGATTGATGCGTTCCGGGCTATAGCCAAGTTTGAAGTCAATGCCGCAATGCAGGCCCGACGCCTTTTCCAGCTCAGGGCCGCAAATTTCTTCCGTGGCGCCGGGGTGGACGGTGGATTCGAACACGACAATAGAGCCCGGTTGCAAGACCGAGCCTACCGATCGGCAAGCGTGAACAAGCAGAGAAAAATCAGGATTGTTTTTCTCGTCGACAGGCGTTGGAACGGCCACTACGAAAAAGTCGCAGCCCTTGAGCTCTGACAGCTGATCGGTGAACTGCAACGTCGACGCAAGCAACGCGTCGCGCTCGATTTCGCCAGTCCAGTCGTCTCCCTCTTTCAGCCGTGTGATCCTTCGCTTGTCTACATCGAAGCCGATGACATCAAAGCGTTTGGAAAGCGCCACTGCCACGGGCAGGCCGACATATCCGAGGCCACACACTGCGATTCTCTTTACCACGGAAATCCCTCATTGAATGTAGACAAAAAAGCGTTGACTCTGTGCGGCAGGCAATAACCCGGCACAAGTTCATCGCATCCTAGAGGGAGGGCGCGGGGAAGTTATTTCTAAAAATGTGAGTTGTGGAGAAAATGAATCAGCTTGGACTTGCGATAACGCGGGAAAACCCTAGACCTGAGTTTGTTCCGAAGGAAGCAAACAGAAACACAAAAGCCGAGTCGCTTGTTAACGAATATAAAAAAGCGTTTTTATTGGAACTCGTTAATTAGATTGAAATGCAGCCGTGCAGAGGGGCGTTCATAAAGCCAATGCCCATGCGGTTGACGTCAGATTCCCGCGTAATCTCGCGCTGGGCCGGGTGGTCTGCGCTGTAATTGCAAAAAAGTCTTATTTTGTAATTTGCTTATTCATGCCACCTCTCCTGCCATCCACTCGTCCCCAATCGTCCTCGAGGTAGCTTCCAGTATTGGAACAAACTTCGCAATAACACCCTCGTTCAACGTTCGAGAGAACGTCGAATATGCCATCGCCCCGAGCAAATAATCACCCGCAAATATCGGAACGGCGATCGCACTGCTTTCAGAATCCTTATGACCTCGTCGCAACCCATACCCCTGTCCCCGCGTTTCGCGAATGAGGCGCTTTAGCTCGCGGGCCGGCGGCCAGCTTCCTGAGGGTCTTTGCGCGACATGCAGGTCATAGAGAATGCGCCGTTCCGCCCGGTCGCAGAAGGAAAAATAAGCCCTGCCGAGCGCAGAATTGAACAGACCGTAGAGCCGCCCGTAACTACTGGGGCGAATGGCATAAGGACTGTACGGCATGGTGCAGAAATCGACACGCAGTTCGCAGCCATTCACCGTTGCAAGGGACAGTGGCCACTTGATCCGCTTCGTCGCAGTTATCAAGATGGGTGCCGCCACGTCCACCAACCGGCTTTGCTGCACGACACCCTTGCTCAGTTCTGTCACGGCGCTGGTCAGCTGATAGTAGCCATACATACCTTCGTGCGATCGCACGTAATGTTCTTCCTGTAACGCTGCGAGCGTACGATGCAATGTCGACTTTGCCAGACCCGTACGTTCCGCCAGCGCCTGCAGCGACCACACCGGCCTTTCATTCATGGCCCGCAATACCAGAAACGCCCGCTGCACAGACCTGACCACCACTCTATTACCTCCCGACATGGTTCAGATTTCGCCTGACCTCGAATGCGAAATTGTATCGATATTCCGCTGTGTGGAATCTAGTCCGAAGATCGTTGAGCACGCGTGGGGGGCTTCCTACACTGAAAAGGACAGCCATGAACCACACCCCGAAGCCTGAGGATGTCGCACTCCCTCTCGGCCTTACACGGAGACTTAGAATGAAAGAACGAGGCAAGCCCCTTTTCGCAGCGATTCTCGCCACCGCGGCAATGCTGCTCGCTCCAACTGTTTCTGCGGTAGAAAACTACCCGAGCAAGCCCGTATCCCTAGTGGTGCCGTTCGCACCCGGTGGTTCGACAGACATCTTTGGCCGCCTGATTGCGCAGCACTTCTTCAAGGACAAGGGCGGGAACGCCATCGTGGAGAACGTCGCTGGCGCGGGTGGCAATATCGGTGCAGCCCGGGTCGCCCGCTCGGCTCCCGACGGCTACACCCTTGAGATTGGCGCTATGTCGACCCATGCGATGAATGGCAGCCTGTATACATCGCTCAATTTCGAGCCCATGGAAGATTTCGTACCGGTCGCCATGCTGGCGCAAGCGATCAACGTCATCGCGGTCAAACCTTCTTTCCCGGCGCAGAACTTCCAGGAACTGATCAATTACGTGCGGGCGAATCCCGGAAAAGTGAATTATTCGTCTGGTGGGATCGGGACTCACAACCACCTGACCCTCGCCTTGTTGGAAGAAAGGACCGGCTTGGAAATGGTACACGTGCCCTATAAAGGCGGTGGCCCCGCTGTCACCGCCCTGCTCCAAGGTGAGGTAGACATGTTCGCTGGCGGCGCATCACTTCTATTGCGCCATGCAGAGCCCGGCAATGTTCGCCTGATCGCCGTGACAGAATCAACGCCAAGCGAACTGGTGCCCGGTGTGCCGAGTGCATCTGATGTTGTGCCAGATTTCATTGTGACCAACTGGTATGGCGTCTTCGGCCCCAAAGGAATGGATCCTGAACTCGTGAAGGCCATCAATGCCGAAATCAACCGTATCGTGGCGCTGCCTGAAGTCGCCGTGGAATCGAGCGCAAGGCGTTCAGCGGCGACGGTGCGACCATCGCGTTGCACCGACTGCAGCCGGGGCATGAGGTGCTACCACACTCGCACCCACACGAGCAGATCGCGTACATCATGCAGGGCACCGTCGACTTTCGAGTGGGCGACGAGGTCTTGCGCCTCGGCCCAGGCGGCATCGTCGTTGTCCCGCCCAACGTTGTCCACTGTGCAACAGTAGTCGGAGACGAGCCAGTACTGAATCTGGACGTGTTCACACCTGCCCGTCCGGAGTACGACGCGTGAGTCATCACGACTCTGACGCCCGCCAGCGCGGGCAAGCCCCGGTCGCCACTGACCAGCCTGAATTGCGGCGCGTTCTTGGAGGTGGCCAGCTTGCCATTGGGACCTTCGTCAAAACCACGCATTATCAAACCGTGGAAGTGCTGGCCGGGGCGCGTCTGGATTATCTGGTTCTGGATGCCGAGCATGCGCCCTTCGGCCGCGAAGCTCTGGACGCCTGCTGCCTGGCGGCCAGGGCATACTCGATGCCAGTCATGGTCCGAACGGCGTCTCACCGGCCCGAGCATATCCTGCAGGCTCTCGATTGCGGTGCTCACGGCGTCCTGGTGCCGCATGTCGACGACGCTGACATCGCAGCAAAAGTGGTAGCCGCCGCGCGGTATCGCGAAGCCGGCGGTCAACGAGGGTTTTCTAATTCGCCGCGTGCCGGGGGCTATGGTCAGTTTGCGATGGCGGAACACATCGCTGTCAGCGACAGGCACACGGCAGTGATGGTGCAGATCGAAAGCGCCACGGCAGTAGAGAACGTGGCCGACATCGCGGCGGTGGAAGGCATCGATGCACTCTTCATCGGCCGCGCGGACCTGGCGGTTTCTTATGGTGCCGAGACGATCGCCGATCCCAGTGTGGCGGCAGCGGTAAGGCAGGTTGCGCGCGTTGCCACAGAACAGCACATACCGTTGGGTATCTTCTTGCCCAATGAGTTGGAGCTAGAAACGTTCCGGCGGCTCGGCTTCAGCATATTCATTATTGGTTCAGACCAAAGTCTGTTGAAGGGGGCGGCAGCTCAAGTGGTGACGGCTGCCCGCAGTTCCTGACACCTGAGCCGGCGCTGCGCCGCCGCAGTCGTTCGCGATTCCCGGTGTGATTCAGAACTCGGTGTCACACCGTCGCACAGCCGTGCCCGCGTCTCGAACGATAACGCCTACTCTGAATCCTTGTTCCGTACCTGCAAATACCATCCCGCCTTCCCAGTGGCTGGCTTTGCCGACCCCCGATCCAAGGGATAACGAGAGGGTGAACAGTTACTGCCTGTCCGGGGCCGTCAGATAGCGTGCAATCAGGCCGGCGTGCTCATTTAGAATGGTACATCCTGTCGGCCCCGAGTCTCCCCGCATGCGCGTACTCACCACGTATCAGCCTAATCTACGAAGACTTATTCTCGCTGTTGTGGTTCTGACCGCTCTGGTGATGCTGGCGACTGCATTTCTCGCCTCCTATAGCGTGCAACGCCAGGTGCTGATCGATTCAGCGATGGAGGCCAACTTGTCGTACGCCTCCAAGCTGGCCGAAAGCACGGAGGGATTTCTTGATGCGGCCCAGCAACAGTTGGCCCACAGCGCCAAAATCCTTGGCCCGCGATTTCACGAGCCAGGTGTACTGCAAGAGGAAACTGAGCGCCTTCACTTTCAAACGTTCAGCTTCAACGCGGTAGGCATTACCGACGCTGAAGGCATCATTCGTGCGACGTCGCCTGACCATCTCCAGATAGTGGGCGTGTTGAATGAAAGCGTTGGCAGCCGACTGGCACTGCTCGAACGCAAGCCGTTAGTCAGTGCCCCCTATCTTTCACTGGCCGGCAACCTTATCGTCTTCATTTCACACCCCATTTTTTCAGCCGCAAACGAGTACCTGGGCTATATAGGTGGGGCGGTGTACCTCAAGCAAAAAAACATTCTGAATGCGCTTCTGGGGCAACATTACTACCGCGACGGCTCATATATCTATGTAGTAGACCAATCGCGCCGCCTTCTCTACCACCCCGACCCAGATCGCATCGGTACGCTCGTGCCCGAAAATACGG
>JAEZGR010000157.1 GCA_023437255.1 Pseudomonadota bacterium
ATCAGAAACACGGCGGCGACGTAGATGTCATGCACCGAGTAGTACGGATGGAACGGAATCCCGTCCAGCGGCTTGCCGTCGGCGTCGACCTTTTCCTTGATCTCGACGCCGTCAGGATTGTTGGAACCCACTTCGTGCAGCGCGATGATGTGCGCGACGACCAGCCCGATGAGCACCAGCGGCACGGCAATGACGTGCAGGGCGAAGAAGCGGTTCAGCGTGGCATCGGAAACGACGTAGTCGCCGCGGATCCAGATGGCCAGCTCAGGACCGATGAAGGGAATGGCGGAGAACAGGTTCACGATCACCTGTGCGCCCCAGTACGACATCTGGCCCCAGGGCAGCAGGTAGCCCATGAAGGCTTCGGCCATGAGGCACAGGAAGATGGCGACGCCGAAGATCCAGACCAGTTCGCGAGGCTTGCGGTACGAGCCGTAGAACAGCCCGCGCAGCATGTGCAGATACACCACCACGAAGAACATGGAAGCGCCGGTGGAGTGCATGTAGCGGATCAGCCAGCCCCATGGCACTTCGCGCATGATGTACTCGACCGACTCGAATGCCAGCTTGGCGTCGGGCTTGTAGTTCATGACCAGGAAGATGCCGGTGACGACCTGGATGACCAGCACCAGTAGTGCCAGTGACCCGAAGAAGTACCAGAAATTGAAGTTCTTGGGCGCGTAATATTCCGACATGTGTTCCTTGAACAGGGATGTCAGGGGAAAGCGCCTGTCTATCCAGCCCAAGAGACCTGTCGTTTCGACGGTTTTTTCGCCAGCCATGAAACGGCTCCTTTTCTAACTATACGTGGCGTATGCAGGGATTCAGTGCGTGGGGGTACGATACCCCCACGGCTTCAGGCCTGGTTGTTTTCGTCGATACCGATGGTGATGCGACTGCCATCGGCCGAAAACTGGTAAGGCGGAATCTCGAGGTTGTCGGGCGCGGGCACGTTCGCGAAGACGCGACCGGCCAGGTCGAACGCGGAGCCGTGGCAGGGGCAGAAGAAGCCGCCTTGCCAGTCAGCGGGCAGACCGGGACCAGCGCCGGGAGCCAGGTTCGGCGTGGGCGAGCAGCCGAGGTGGGTACAGATGCCTACTGCAACGAAGAATTCGGGATTGCGCGAGCGGTATTCGTTTTTTGCGAAGGCAGGAGTGAAGCCGGGCCGGTCGGAATTCGGGTCGGCCAGCTTGGAATCGAGTTTGGGCAGTGCGGCCAGTTGGGCTTCGGTGCGGCGCAGGACCCAGACCGGCTTGCCACGCCATTCGACCGTGGTCATCTGGCCGGGCTGGAGCGAGGTGATGTCGACTTCGACAGGTGCACCGGCGGCACGGGCACGCTCTGACGGGGCAAACGAACTGACGAAGGGAACGGCAGTCGCAGCGCCCGCTACGCCACCGAACGCACAGGCCACCCCGACCCAGGTACGCCGAGAAGGATCGGCCGGTTTGTTCGGGTCGACCGCGCCGGAATCATCGAGCTGTGTCGTAATCTGACTCATTCTAGTATCCTTGTTCATGCCCGGATTCCAGGCATACCGTTCGCATTTTGTTGCTATGTACTTGCGTATCAACCGCGTATTATAGCGTCTGCCCGATACAGGGTGCACGCACAGGGAGCAACGAGGTGAGCAAGGTACGAGGCTTTTTGAACGAGTTCCGCGAATTCGCGGTACGCGGCAACATGATCGATCTGGCAGTCGGTGTGATCATCGGGGCCGCTTTCAGCAAGATCATCGATTCACTGGTGGCCGATATCATCATGCCGCTGGTCGCCTTCATTCTCGGGGGCGAGGTCGATTTCACCAACCAGTTCTGGGTGCTGCGTCTTCCCGAGGGCTATACCGGCGCCCAAACCTACGAGGCCTTGACTTCCGCGGGTGCGGTGGTCTTTTCGTGGGGCAACTTCCTGACCATTCTCATCAACTTCATTCTGCTGGCTTTTGTGGTCTTCTGCCTGGTCAAGGCCGTGAATGCCGCAAGGCGCCGTATCGAGCGCGAACAGGCCGCTGCCGATGCCGAGGCACCCCCGCCTCCGCCTGAAGACGTGGCACTGCTGCGCGAGATCCGCGACCTGCTTCAGAAGAAGTAGGGCCGTCGGTGTGAGCAACAGCCGCGGTCTCACGCCAGAGCGCCGCGGCTGAATCTGAACCCGGCTTCAGACCGGGTTGTCGAGATCCAGGAACTCGACCCGTATGCCGAACTCCCGCGCCACCGCTTCGCCCAGGGCCTGAATGCCATAGCGCTCGGTGGCGTGGTGACCCGCCGCAACGAAGCCGGTGCCCGTTTCGTTGGCCAGGTGGAAGTTGGGTTCCGAGGCCTCCCCCGTCAGGTACGCGTCTACGCCGCTTTCGATCGCGGCCTCCATCATGCCCTGGGCACCGCCCGTACACCACGCCACGGTGCGCACCGGCATGTCGGGGTCGCCCAGCACCAGCGGTTCGCGGCCCAGGGCCGCGGCAATCCGTTGACCTAGCTCTGCAAGTGAGCAGGGCTCGCAGCGGCCTCGCCAGACCAGATCGCTGGGACCGAAGGTGATGGGGGTGCCATCGGGATTGCGATCGGGCTCGAAGCCCAGGTGCAGCGCCAGTTGTGCATTGTTGCCGAGGACCGGGTGTGCATCGAGCGGGAGATGAAAGCCGAAGACGTTGAGCTCGTGCTGAAGCGCCGTGGCGATGCGGCGCCGCTTGCTGCCCTTCAGAACCGGGTTTTCGTTTTTCCAGAACCAGCCGTGGTGCACCATGATTGCGTCGGCATTTCGTTGCACTGCAGCATCAAGCAGTGCCTGCGAGGCGGTCACTCCGGTAATAATATGCCGTATCGTGTCTTTGCCTTCCACCTGTAGCCCGTTGGGGCAGTAGTCCTTGATACGTTGCGTCTGCAAGGTGCTTTCGAGCCATTCGGCCAGCTGCCGGGTGGAAACCTGGTTCATCATTTGTTCCTCTGGGGTTTATGCATCGCTTGTGGTTGGTCTTCGCCCAGACCGTGACGGTATGCCTGGGTATTTTATTCATCGTCACGACGTTGCGGCCGGACTGGCTGCGCGGCGGCCCGCGACCGGGTCCCGCGGCTACTGTCACTGCGGCGGGTCAGACCGGTTCTGCCGTCGTGTCGTATGCCGAAGCCGTGGCGCGGGCCACACCGTCGGTGGTGAACATCTACACCACCAAGGTGGTCGATGTGCCGCTCATTCCCATGCCAGCCGATCCGGAGCTGAGCCGCCTGCTGCGTTCGCTGCCGGGCTTCAGCCAGCGTCGGCAGTCCGGCAGCCTGGGTTCGGGCGTGATCGTGCGTGCCGATGGCTACATCCTGACCAATTATCACGTCGTCGAAGCCGCCGATTCGATCCGTGTAGCCCTGAACGACGGGCGTGAAACTGACGCCCGGGTGGTGGGTGCCGATCCGGAGACCGACCTCGCGGTTCTCAAGATCGGCCTGCCCAAGCTGCAGGCGATCGATATCGACGAGGCCGAACATCTGCGCGTGGGAGACGTGGTGCTCGCCATCGGCAACCCCTTCGGTGTGGGCCAGACCACTACATTGGGTATTGTGTCAGCGCTGGGCCGCAACCGGTTGGGCATCAACATCTACGAGAACTTCATCCAGACCGATGCGGCCATCAACCCGGGCAATTCCGGTGGTGCGCTGGTCGACACGCAGGGCCGCCTGGTGGGCATCAACACGGCCATCTATTCCGAAACTGGCGGTTCACTGGGAATTGGCTTTGCGATTCCCGCGCGCAGTGCACAAACCATCCTCGAAGAAATCATCCGCTCAGGCAAGGTCACGCGCGGCTGGGTGGGCATTGAACCGCAAGATGTCACACCCGATCTGATGCGGGCGTTCGGGCTCACGCGTCAGGAGGGCCTGATCGTTGCCGGCGTGCTGCGGGGCAGTCCCGCGCATCAGGCAGGTCTACGGGTCGGCGATATCGTGCTGGCGCTCGACGACCAACCCCTTGCCGATTCGATTGCCTTCCTGAATGCCGTTGCCCCGCTCAAGCCAGGCGAGGTCGTGCAGCTGACCGTGCTTCGCGAGGGGCGCGAGTTCAAAATGAAGGTTGAGGTGGGCGAGCGCCCCACGGGCGCCCGCAAACCGTAGCCGGCCCCGCGGGCCGGCCGTTTCAGGCGTCGTGGCGTGTCTCGGGGCTGCGCTCTTCCGATTCAGATTCTGCTTCAGCTCTTTCGGCTTTTTTGACCAGCGAGGCTGAAAGCAGGATGCCGACCTCGTACAGCAGACACAGCGGTACGGCCAGCATGAACTGGCTGAGCACATCGGGCGGCGTGACCACGGCAGCGATGATGAAGGCGCCAACCACCACATAGCCTCGTGCTTCACGCAGCTTCTGTACCGAGACCACGCCGGTGGTGGCCAAAAGCACCACCGCGACGGGCACTTCGAAAGTGACCCCAAAGGCGATGAACATCGTCATGACGAAGTTCAGATACGCCTCGATATCTGGTGCAGGTGTGATCGAGTCGGGGGCGAAGCCCGCGATGAAGTGGAACACCGTACGGAACACGACGAAGTAACAGAAGGCCATGCCGGCGATGAACAGGCCGGTGCTCGACGCGATGAGCGGCAGCGCAAAGCGCTTTTCGTGCTGGTACAGACCCGGTGCCACGAATGCCCACGCCTGGTAAAGCACAAAAGGCAGGGCAACCAGGAAAGCAGCAAGCAGCGTGACTTTGACCGGCACCATGAAGGGGGTGATGACGCCGGTTGCGATCATGCGCGTGCCTTGCGGCAGCGAGGCGAGCATGGGCTGGGCCAGCAGGTCGTAAATGGCGGACGGGCCCGGGTAGATGAACAGCACCACGAAAATGGCGAGCACTGCACCCGCGGCCCTGAGGAGCCGGGTGCGCAGTTCTACGAGGTGCGAGATGAAAGTTTCTTTGACTTCCTGTGAATCTTCCTGTGTCACGTCGGCGCACCCGATTGTTCTGCTGATTTGCGTTCTTCGGCCGGTGCAGGAACCGGCGTGGCTGGAGGCGGCGCGGCATCGGTGCCCGCCGCAGGTGGATCACCGAGTTCCTGGCGTGCCTGCTGCATCAACCCTTCGACCGAAGCAGAGGCTTCGTTCAGACTGTCGCGCGCTTCGGCCAGTGGCTGCTGCAGCGAGGCCGAGGTTTCGTTCATGGAAGCCTTGAGCGACTGCGCGGCGTCGTCCATTTGCTTCTTGAGCTTGTTCATTTCGTCGAGATCGATCTCACGTTGAATGTCGCTCTTGACGTCGCTGACGTAGCGTTGTGCACGGCCCAGCAGGTGACCCACCGTGCGGGCCACCTTGGGAAGGCGTTCGGGACCGATGACGACCAGCGCCACGACGCCGATCAGCATGAGCTCGGTGAAGCTGACGTCGAACATGGTCAGGCGTCAGACTTTTCTTTGGCCTGGACGTCGATGGTTTCGTCGTTGGCGCGCCGCTGAGTCACGGCTTCGGGCTTGGCGCCTTCTTGCGCGCCTTCGTTCATGCCTTTCTTGAATCCACGAACGGCGCCGCCCAGGTCTTCGCCCATGTTGCGCAGTTTCTTGGTCCCGAATACGAGTGCAATGATGACCAGGACGATCAACCAATGCCAGATGCTGAAGCTACCCATAACTGTCTCCGTCAGGCGGCCGGTGCCGCACGCTTGTTCCAGGGGCGGGGACCCCCGAGTATATGAAAATGCAGGTGATCGACTTCCTGGCCGCCTTCGCGGCCGGTATTCACCACTAGGCGAAAGCCGCCATCATGGCCGGGTGTGCAACCGTTGTCAAAGGCCAGTTTCTGCACCAGTGTCATCATTCTACCCAACCACGGGGCGTCGTCAGCGGTGACATCGGCCAGCGAACGCACATGATGGCGGGGCACGACCAGCAGGTGCGTGGGGGCCGCGGGATTGATGTCGTGGAAGGCGATGAATTCGTCGTCTTCGTGAACCTTCTTTGCGGGGATTTCACCCTTGGCAATCTTGCAGAAGATACAGTTTTCGCTCATTCGTCAGTTCGTATCAGGATTGCGGCCGTGAGGCCTTTTCGGTCAGACCCGAGACGCCTTCGCGTCGTTCCAGTTCGTTCAGGATCTGTTCAGGACGTACTCCATAATAGGCCAGCGCGACCAGACTGTGAAACCATAAATCAGCGGTCTCGGTCACGATGCGGTCGGTATCGGCATCTTTGGCGGCCATGACCAGCTCGGTGGCCTCTTCACCCACCTTCTTCAGGAAGGCGTCGGGGCCACGTGCGTACAGTTTGGCCACATAGGAGCCTGCCGGGTCGCCGCCTCGTTGGGGCAGCCGTGATTCAAGCGTGTCGGCAAGACGCGCCAGTATGGAGTCGTTCTGATTCATTTGTAGATCTGCTCCGGGTCCTTGATGACCGGGTCGACCGTGACCCAGCCGGGTTCGGCGCCGGTGTCGAGCCGCTGAAAGAAGCAGCTGCGCCGCCCCGTGTGACAGGCGATGTCGCCCGCCTGTTCGACCTTCAGCAGAATGACGTCGTTGTCGCAATCGAGGCGGATTTCGCGTACGCGTTGCCGGTGGCCCGATTCTTCGCCCTTGCGCCAGAGGCGCGAGCGTGAGCGCGACCAGTAAACGGCATGGCCGCTGGACGCGGTTTCGGCCAGGGCCTGTGCGTTCATCCAGGCCACCATGAGCACCGTGCCGTCGTGGGCATCTTGTGCGATGGCGGGAATCAGGCCCTGCGCATCGAAGTGCACCTGGTCGAGCCAAGCGGGCAGCGTGCTCATGCCGGCAGCCTTGTCTTGACACCCTGCGCGGCCAGGAATTCCTTGGCCTCGCGGACGGTGTATTCGCCGTAATGGAAGATGCTGGCCGCCAGGACGGCGCTCGCGCCGCCCTTAATCACGCCGTCGGCCAGGTGCTGCAGGTTGCCCACCCCGCCCGAGGCAATCACGGGAACCGGCACCGCGTCGGAAACCGCCCGGGTGAGCTCGAGGTCGAAGCCCGCCTTGGTGCCGTCGCGATCCATGCTGGTGAGCAGCAACTCGCCAGCGCCGTATTCGGCCATCTTGCGCGCCCATTCAACGACGTCGAGCCCGGTGTTGCGGCGCCCGCCGTGGGTGTGCACTTCCCAGCGGGGGGCTTCGCCCGGCGCGGATACCCGGCGTGCGTCGATGGCAACCACGATGCATTGCGAGCCGTGGTGATCGGCGGCCTGGCGGACCAGCTCGGGGTTGGTCACGGCGGCGCTGTTGATCGAAACCTTGTCGGCCCCGGCGTTCAGCAGGCGCTGAATGTCGCTGACCTGGCGCACACCGCCGCCCACGGTCAGCGGAATGAAGATCTCGCCCGCCACGGCTTCGATGATGGGCAGGATGAGGTCGCGATCGTCGCTGGTGGCGGTGATGTCGAGGAAGGTGAGTTCGTCGGCTCGTTGTTCGTTGTAGCGGCGTGCGATCTCGACCGGGTCGCCGGCATCAACCAGTTCGACGAAGTTCACCCCCTTGACGACGCGGCCGGCCGTGACGTCGAGGCAGGGAATGATGCGGCAGCAGAGATCGCTGCCGGTGTTGTTGGTCTGGTCGTTGTTCATGTCGAGCCGAGTTCGTCTGCGCGTTGCTGGGCGGCTGCAAAGTCGAGCGTGCCCTCGTAGATGCTGCGGCCGAGGATCGCCCCTTCGACGCCCTCGTCTTCGACGGCGCACAAGGCGTCGATGTCGCGCAGGTCGGTGACGCCTCCGGAAGCGATCACGGGAATGCTGACACTGCGGGCGAGCCGCACCGTGGCCTCGATGTTCACGCCACTCAGCATGCCGTCGCGACCGATGTCGGTGTAGATGATGGATTCAACGCCGTAGTCTTCGAACTTGCGAGCGAGATCGATGACGTCGTGGCGGGTCAGCTTGCTCCAGCCGTCGGTGGCCACCTTGCCATCGCGCGCATCGAGACCGACGATGATGTTGCCCGGGAAGGCGCTGCACGCGTCGCGCAGGAAGCCCGGGTTCTTGACGGCAGCGGTGCCGATGATCACGTAGGAAATTCCGTTGTCGAGATAGCGCTCGATGGTGTCGAGGTCACGGATGCCGCCCCCGATCTGTACCGGGATATCTTCGGAGACCGCGTCGACGATGGACTTGATGGCCGCTTCGTTGAGCGGCTTGCCTGCAACGGCGCCGTTCAGGTCGACCAGATGCAGCCGGCGGGCGCCCTGATCGAGCCACTGCTCGGCCATGGCTGCAGGGTCTTCAGAAAATACCGTCGCGTCGT
Organism: Pseudomonadota bacterium; assembly: GCA_023437255.1. Lineage (GTDB taxonomy): Bacteria > Pseudomonadota > Gammaproteobacteria > Burkholderiales > Burkholderiaceae_B > Yanghanlia. Next base: position 8,209 of record JAEZGR010000157.1, read on the forward strand.
TCAGGTCGCCCTGACGCAGGCGAACGCAGCGCCCGTCTTGGAGGTCGATGGCGGGAATCAGTAGCATGATGGGTGGGCTGGTGTTTCGAAGTGAGAGTGGGGCAGAATCAGGGTTGCCATTCAATGAAGTTGCGGTAAAGCCGTAGGCCGTGTTCGGCGCTCTTCTCGGGGTGGAACTGCACTGCAAAAATGTTATCTGCTGCGATCGCGCAGGTAAAGCGCTGCCCGTACTGACTAACCCCAACGGTCAGTGCCGGATCATCGGGCTCGACAAAGTAGCTGTGCACGAAATAGAAATGCGTGCCGTCGGGAATACCTGCCCACAATGCGTGGGGTCGCACTTGCGTGACCGAATTCCAGCCCACATGCGGCACCTTGAGACCGGCACCCGGTCGGGGTGAGAGCGGGCTGGCATATTGCGGGCCCTTGAACCGGCGCACGGCGCCGGAGAAGATGCCTAGCGCGGGTGTGTCGCCTTCTTCGCTGCGGGTGAACATCATTTGTTCACCGACGCATACGCCCAGCAAGGGGCGGGTGGCAGCGGCATGCAGTACGGCTTCGCGCAGCCCCGAGGCGTCGAGGGTGCGCATGCAGTCGGGCATGGCGCCCTGGCCGGGGAACACGACGCGAGAGGCGTTCTGGATTTGTTGTGCTGTGTTGCAGACGCGTACGTCTGCGTCGGGCGCGGCGGCGCGCAAAGCACGCGCCACCGAGTGAAGGTTGCCCATCCCGTAATCGACGATGGCAATGAAGTTCTTCAAGATGGCCTGGCCTGAGTGGGGGTTACAGAACGCCCTTGGTCGAGGGAATCACGCCTTCGCTGCGGGGATCGAGCTCGACGGCCATGCGCAGGGCGCGGCCGAACGCCTTGAAGACGGTCTCACACTGGTGGTGCGCGTTTTCGCCCTTGAGGTTGTCGATGTGCAGCGTGGCCAGGGCATGGTTGCTGAAGCCCTGGAAGAATTCGCGCGCGAGGTCGACGTCGAAGCGCCCGATGTGCGAACGGGTGTAGGGGACGTCGTAGAACAGGCCGGGGCGGCCCGAGAAGTCGATGACGACCCGCGAGAGCGCTTCGTCGAGCGGCACGTAGGCATGGCCGTAGCGGCGCATGCCCGCCTTGTTGCCGACGGCCGCCGCGAAGGCCTGCCCCAGCGTGATGCCGACGTCTTCGACCGAGTGGTGATCGTCGATGTGGGTGTCGCCGTCGCAATGGATGTCGAGGTCGATGAGACCATGACGCGCGATCTGGTCGAGCATGTGATCGAGGAAGGGCACGCCGGTATTGATGCTCTGGCGGCCGGTGCCGTCGAGGTTGATGGCCACGCGAACGCGGGTCTCTTGGGTGTTGCGGGTGATATCGGCAGTACGCATGTCAGGCTTGGGTGTCGGTGGATTCAAGGCGGTATTCGGCGCTGGCGGCGTGTGCCGGCAGACCTTCGCCGCGTGCAAGGACGGAGGCGACGAGGCCCAGCGTTTGTGCGCCCGCCTGCGACACCTTGATCAGGCTGGAGCGCTTCTGAAAGTCGTAAACGCCCAGTGGCGAGGAAAACCGGGCCGTACGCGCGGTGGGCAGCACGTGGTTGGGGCCCGCGCAGTAGTCGCCCAGCGATTCCGAGGTGTAAGGCCCCAGGAAGATGGCGCCGGCGTGGCGGATGCGGTCTGCCCAGCGTTCGGGCTGCGCCGTGGAAATTTCGAGGTGCTCCGGAGCGATCTCGTTGGCGATCTCGCAGGCCTCTTCGAGGCTGGCCACCTTGATGAGCGCGCCGCGCGTGGCAAGACTGATGCGCAGGATGTCGGCGCGCGGCTGTTGCGGCAGTAGACGGTCGATGGCTTGCTGAACCGCTTCGATGTACGCCGCGTCGGGGCACAGCAGAATGGATTGCGCCATTTCGTCGTGTTCGGCCTGCGAGAAGAGGTCCATAGCCACCCAGTCGGCGGGCGTGCTGCCGTCGCAGATCACCAGGATCTCGCTGGGGCCGGCGATCATGTCGATGCCGACCGTGCCGAACACGCGTCGCTTGGCGGCCGCCACATACGCGTTGCCAGGACCGACGATCTTGTCGACGGCCGCGATGGAGTCGGTGCCGTAGGAAAGCGCGCCCACGGCCTGGGCGCCACCAATGGCCCAGACTCGGTCGACGCCGCCGATGGCGGCCGCCGCCAGCACGATGGGGTTACGCACGCCTCGCGGCGTGGGGGTGACCATGACGACCTCGCCGACGCCCGCCACCTTGGCCGGAACGGCGTTCATGAGCACGGACGAGGGGTAGGCGGCCTTGCCGCCGGGCACATACAGCCCCACACGGTCGAGCGGGGTGATCTTCTGGCCCAGCACCGTTCCGTCGGGCTCGGTGTACGACCAGCTCTGGGCGACCTGGTGCTCGTGGTAGCGGCGAATGCGGTCGGCCGCGGTCTCAAGTGCCGTACGCTGGTCGGCAGGCAGGGCTTCGAGTGCCGCATGCCATTCGTCACGGTGGATCTCGAGCGCCGCGACGGAGTCGGCCTCGACATGATCGAAGCGGCGGGTGTATTCGAGCAGGGCGGTATCGCCTTCTTGCCGCACACGCTCAAGAATTTCGGCGGTGGCACGCTCTATGGATTCGTCTTGCGAGGCGTCGTAGGCCAGCAGACGGCGAAGATCCGACCTGAAACCGGGATCGGCGGTATCGAGACGTTGGATGGACGACATGGGTGCAATGATTGGAAGTGGCGCGCAGACGCTGCGCGACCCTTGATCCTACAGTGTATCCCGTAATGCCGCTTCAGGCTCCGCTGGCTTTCTCGAAGGCGTCGAGCAGTGGCCGCAGCGCTTCGCCGCGCGTTTTGAGGGCGGCCCGGTTGACGATGAGACGCGACGAGATCTGCGCCACGTCTTCGACCGCCACCAGCTGGTTGGCCTTGAGCGTGTTGCCGGTGGAAACCAGGTCGACGATGGCGTCGGCCAGACCCACCAGGGGGGCCAGTTCCATCGAACCGTAGAGCTTGATCAGGTCGACGTGTACGCCCTTTTCGGCAAAGTGCTCGCGCGCGGCGCGCAGGTACTTGGTGGCGACACGCAGGCGTGCGCCCTGACGCACCGCCGCCTGGTAGTCGAAGCCTTCGCGCACGGCCACGCACAGGCGGCAGCGGGCGATGTTCAGATCGACCGGCTGATAAAGACCGCCGGGGTGGGTGGCAGCGTGTTCATAGAGCACGTCGCGGCCGGCGATGCCGAAATCCGCGGCACCGTACTGCACGTAGGTGGGCACGTCGGTGGCGCGCACGATGATGATGCGCAGGTCGGGGCGCGTGGTTTCCAGGATCAGCTTGCGCGAGCGCTCGGGATCGTCTTTTACTTCGACGCCGGCGGCCTCCAGCAGGGGAACCGTTTCCTCGAAGATGCGCCCCTTCGAAAGGGCGAGCGTCAGGGGGGTGGTAAGGCTGGAAGTGCTCATGAGGCGTTTCCGGGTAGGCGTTGAATGTCGGCGCCGAGAGCGCGCAGCTTTTCTTCCATGCGCTCGTAGCCGCGGTCGAGGTGATAGATGCGATCGACGCAGGTTTCGCCCTCGGCGGCCAGCCCTGCGATGACCAGGCTGGCGGAGGCACGCAGATCGGTGGCCATGACCGAGGCACCCGAGAGTGTCGGAACGCCGGTCACCACGGCGGTGTCGCCTTCGACCTCGATGCGTGCGCCCATGCGCGAGAGCTCGGGGGCGTGCATGTAGCGATTTTCAAAGATGGTTTCCACGATGACGGCGGTGCCTTCGGCAACCGTGTTCAGCGCCATCAGCTGCGCCTGCATGTCGGTGGGGAAACCGGGGTATTCAAGTGTGCGAAAACCGGTCGCACGGGGGCGGCGGTCCATGCTGGCGCGAATGGTGTCGCCGTCTTCCTCGATGCTGACGCCTGCCTCGCGCAACTTGTCGAGAATGGCGCCCATGGTGTGCGGGGCGCAATGGCGCAGCACGATCTCGCCGCGGGCGGCACCCACCGCACACAGAAACGTTCCGGCTTCGATGCGGTCGGGCACGATGCGGTGCTGCGCGCCATGCAGGCGCTCTACGCCGTCGATGGTGATGCGGTCGGTGCCGTGGCCCTGGATGCGTGCGCCCATCTTGATGAGCAGCTCGGCGAGGTCGACGACCTCAGGCTCACGTGCGGCATTCTCGAGAATGGTGCGACCATCGGCCAGGGCCGCCGCCATCATGAGGTTCTCCGTGCCCGTCACGGTGACCATGTCGGTGCGGATGGTCGCACCCTTGAGACGTGCGGCACGTGCCACGACGTAACCGTGTTCGATGTCGATCTGTGCGCCCATCGCGGCCAGCCCCTTGATGTGCTGGTCGACGGGGCGCTGGCCGATGGCGCAGCCGCCGGGCAGGCTCACGCGGGCCTCGCCAAAGCGCGCCAGCAGCGGGCCCAGCACCAGGATCGAGGCGCGCATGGTCTTGACCAGTTCGTAGGGGGCTTCAAGGCTGGTGATCTGCGAGGCGTCGAGTTCGACGTGGCGGTCGCGGCCATTGCGATATTTCACGCCCAGGCGCTCGAGCAGGCGCAGCGTGGTGCCGATATCGCGCAGTTCCGGCACGTTGTCGAGCACCAGGGGATCGGCCGTGAGCAGGCCGGCGCAAAGAATGGGCAGGGCGGCGTTCTTGGCGCCGGAAATCACGACCTCGCCGTGCAGAGGTCGGCCGCCCCGGATCAGCAGCTTATCCATTGGACTGCGCCTGGTACTCGGCAGGCGTCAGCGTGCGCATCGACAGGGCGTGGATCTCGGCCTTCATGCGGTCGCCCAGGGCGGCGTAGACGAGCTGGTGGCGTGCGATCAGGCGCTTGCCTTCGAAGGCCGGGCTCACGATCAATGCTTCGAAATGCGAGCCGTCGCCGGCGACGTGGAGCACTTCGCACTCGAGGTTGTCGGCGATGTACTGGCGAACGAGTTCGGGAGTGGGCAGCATGGTCAGTTCCGAAGTTTGTAACCCCGCGCCAGCAGGCGCAAGGTGTGAAGTGACAGGACGATGAATACGGCGCTCACGACGGCCAGGCTGTGCCATGGCGAAACGTCGGACGCCTCGAAGAACCCGTGGCGGAAGCCGTCGATCATGTAGAACACCGGGTTCCAGTGTGAGACGGCCTGCCAGAAGGCCGGCAGGCTATGGATGGAGTAGAACACGCCCGACAGGAAGGTGGCAGGCATGATCAGGAAGTTCTGGAAGGCGGCGAGCTGGTCGAACTTTTCGGACCAAAGGCCGGCGATGATGCCCAGATTGCCCATCACGCCGCATGACAGCACGGCGAATGTCAGCAGCCAGCCGGGCTGGTGCACGGGCAGGTCAATGAAGAACAGCGCGACCAGCCACACGCCGACCCCACAGGCGAGGCCCCGTGCGATCGCGGCCAGCAGGTAGGCCCCGTAAATTTCGAAATGCGACAGCGGTGGCAGCAGGATGAACACCAGATTGCCCGTGATGCGGCTTTGGATCAGCGATGACGAAGGATTTGCGAATGCGTTCTGCAGCATGCTCATCATCATCAGGCCCGGAATCAGAAACGAGGTGTACGAAACCGTGTCGTACACGCGCACCCGGTCTTCCAGCACATGGGCGAAGATGAGCAGGTACAGCAGCGCGGTGAGCACCGGCGCGGCGATCGTCTGGAAGCCGACCTTGCAGAAGCGCTGTACTTCCTTGCGCAGCAGGGTGGGAAAGCCGGAGCCCATGTCGTCGCGGCGGTGGCGGATGGGGGCGCTGCTCATGCCACGGCCTCCATTTCCTGACCGTGCATGAAGCGCACGAAGGCGTCTTCCAGGTCGTGGCCGCCCACTTGGGCGAGCAAGGCTTCGGTGGTGTCGAGCGCAATCAGCCGGCCCTGTTTGAGCATGGCAATGCGGCCGCACAGTGTTTCGGCCTCTTCCAGATAGTGGGTGGTGAGCAGGATGGTGTGCCCGTCTTTGTTCAGGCGGGAGATGAATTCCCACAGCGTGCGTCGCAGGTCGACGTCGACGCCTGCGGTCGGCTCATCGAGGATAATCACCGGCGGTCGGTGAACCAGCGCCTGCGCCACGAGTACGCGGCGCTTCATGCCACCCGAGAGCGCCCGCATATTGGTGTCGGCCTTATCGCTCAGCCCGAGAT
>JAEZGR010000026.1 GCA_023437255.1 Pseudomonadota bacterium
CTACTGAACGCCACCGAGATCCAGCAAAAATCGTCAGACGTTGAACAGGAAGTTCAGCACGTCGCCATCCTGCACGACATAATCCTTGCCTTCGGCGCGCATACGGCCGGCTTCCTTGGCGCCCAGCTCGCCCTTGTAGGCAATGAAGTCGTCGTAGGAGATGGTCTGGGCGCGGATGAAGCCGCGCTCGAAATCGGTGTGAATCACACCGGCCGCCTTGGGTGCGGTATCGCCCACGCGGATTGTCCAGGCGCGCACTTCCTTGACCCCGGCCGTGAAGTAGGTCTGCAGACCCAGCAATGTGTACGCAGCACGGATCACACGGTTCAGACCAGGCTCGTCCATGCCCATGTCGGCCAGGAACACGTCTCTGTCTTCGTCGTCGAGCTCGGCAATCTCGGCCTCGACCGCCGCACAAACGGCCACCACTGGTGCGTTCTCTCTGGCGGCGTATTCGCGCACCGCTTCGAGGTGAGGGTTGTTCTCGAAGCCGTCTTCACGCACGTTGGCCACGTACATGCTGCGTTTGGCGGTAATAAAGCAATACTGACGGATCATGGCCGCTTCGTCTTCGTTGAGGTCGAGCGAACGAATTGCACGACCTTCGTTCAACGCGGCAATGACCTTTTCGAGCACGGCGACCAGCTTGATTGCTTCCTTGTCGCCCGAACGTGCGAGCTTCACGTGACGCTGCAGCGCCTTTTCAGCGGTCGCCAGGTCAGCCAACGCCAGCTCGGTATTGATGACTTCGATATCGCCCACGGGGTCGACACGGCCGGACACGTGCACGACGTTTTCGTCTTCGAAGCAACGCACCACATGAACCACAGCGTCGGTTTCACGAATGTTGGCCAGGAACTGGTTGCCCAGGCCCTCACCCTTTGACGCACCGGCAACCAGACCGGCAATGTCGACGAACTCGACGACGGCAGGCAGCACGCGCTCGGGCTTGACGATATCTGCCAGCGCCTGCAGGCGAGGGTCGGGCACCTCTACCACACCGACGTTCGGCTCGATGGTGCAGAAAGGATAGTTCTCGGCCGCAATGCCGGCCTTGGTCAGCGCGTTGAAGAGGGTCGATTTACCAACGTTGGGCAGGCCAACGATGCCGCATTGCAGAGCCATGTATTCGTATATCCTTGCTGGGGAAGCCGACGCCGTTTCAGGGAGATTGCTCGAGTTGAAGCATTCCTGGCGGGCAAAAGCTACGATTGTACAACCGGGCGCTGCGTCGCGCCCACGATGCTCACCTCGGGCAGGCCCATGGATTTCAAGCATATCGAAGCATTCGTGTGGGTGGCGGAACTGGGCAATTTCCGGCTGGCGGCCGAGAAGCTGCACACCACGCAACCCGCCATCTCGCAGCGTATCGCGGCGCTCGAAGCCACGCTCTCCGTTCGCCTCTTCGATCGCAGCGGTCGGGGAATCCGGCTCACCGAGAAGGGCCAGGAGCTGCGTTCCCATGCAAACCGGATCCTGGCCATGCGCACCGAAATGCTGGCCGCGGCAAGCCAGTCGAGCTCCGTGCGGGGTCAGTTCCGGCTGGGCGTGGCAGAAACACTGGTGCACACCTGGCTGCCCCAACTGCTCGACAGCCTGCACCGGCGTTACCCGGCCCTGGTTGTCGAGATCCACGTCGACACGAGCCACACCCTGCGCAACCAGCTGTTCGCACATCAGATTGATCTGGCCATGCTCGTCGACACCTCGAGCGATCCGCGTGAGCAGAACCTTCACCTGTGCGACTACTCACTGGCGTGGATTGCCAGCCCGGGGCTACGCCTGCACGGGCGCCCTCTCACCCTGCGCGAGCTGGGCAGCCATGCGATCATCACCTACCCCGCTCATAGCGTCCCTCACCATGCCGTGAAGCGCGCGCTGCAAGATGCCGGGGTGGCCTCACCACGCATCTACGGCAGTGCATCGCTCAGCACGATCGTGCACATGGCCAAGCTGGGCATGGGGCCCTGCGTCATCGCTCCGGACGTCGTCCCGGAAGAACTGTCGAGCGGGCGCCTGCGCCTGTTGCAGACCGAAACACCCCTTCCTCACATCGGGTTTTATGCTTGCTGGCTGGAGTCACCGGACTCCCATTCGGCACAGGTCGTCGCGCGCATGGCCCAGGCCACGGCACAGGAATACGCTAAGGGAAAACCCTAGATTTGTTTCTTCGGAATTTCTTGAACACTGTCTTAATTATTGAATAAACTCTTAATTATCAATACTTTGCGCATCTCATAACGATTTATTATGAGTTGGCATCTGTATTGATAATTGGACACTTCCACTGCTGATCGGATGGAATCACGCTACCGATCATTCTCCCTTTAAGGAGTATTTCAATGAAAAGACTTGCCACCGCGGGCCTCACGGCTGCGGCGCTTACTGTGGCTGTGCCAGCCTTTGCGCAGCAAAAAGTGGAAGGCCTGCCCAAGACCGAACTGCAAATTGCGGGCGGCCTCAGCAACCTGACGCTTTATCAACAGCACGAGCAGCCCTTCTGGACAAAGACGATTCCCGAGCTCTCCGGCGGACAAGTCACGGCCAACATCAAGGGCTTCAACGAAATGGGCCTCAAGGGGCCGGAAATGCTGCGTCTTATGACGCAGGGCGTTATTCCCATCGGCACGTCGACGCTGGCCTACTTCGCCACCGACAACCCGATCAATGAAGCGATCGACCTGGCGGGCCTGGCGCCCACCATGGAAATCGCCCGCGAAATCACCGAAGCCTACAAGCCGGCTTACGAGGCTTACTACGACAAGCAGAACATCAAGGTGCTGGGTTTCTCGTCCTATCCCGCACAGGTGCTGTTCTGTAACGCCGAAGTAAACGCACTGGCCGACCTCAAGGGCAAGAAGGTGCGTACCAGCAGCCGCACGCAGGCCGAGTTCGTCGAAGCCTTCGGCGGCGCCGCTGTTACGATCCCCTTCGGCGAAGTGGTGCCTGCGCTGCAAAACGGCGTGGTCGACTGCGCCATCACGGGCTCGATGTCCGGCTACTCGGCCAAGTGGTACGAGGTCAGCACCCACCTCTTCGCGCTGCCCATCAACTGGAACCAGCAAATTCACGGCGCAAACAAGGCCTACTGGAACAAGCTCGACCCCAAGGTTCAGGACTTCCTCCAGACAAACCTGAACGACCTGTTCGCACGCATCTGGGAAGCTGCAGGACGCGAAACCCAGGAAGGCTACGACTGCAACACGGGCGCCGACGCCTGCACCCAGCCGGTCAAGGGCAACATGAAGCTGGTGGTCCCCTCTGATGCCGACAAGGAACTGCTGAAGAAGACCCTCCAGGAAACCATTCTGCCCAAGTGGGCCGCACGCTGCTCTGACCAGTGTGTGAACGACTTCAACAACACCATCGCCAAGGTGGTCGGCGTCACCGCCAACAAGTAATCCCCCTCCGCCCGGGCCGGCCGCGAGCCGGCCCGGTTGCTTCTGCACCCCTCTTCATACAGCGACCATCATGAGCACCCCAGAACGCTATCGCACGCTCAGCGTGCTGCTGGACGCCGCTACCCGACTGTCGCGCGTCGCCACATGGTTTGCCGGCGGACTGACGCTGGCGAGCGCCCTGTACATCACGGCCGACGTGATCATGCGCTATTTCACTTCACGTCCCTTGGGCGGCGCCGATGAGCTTTCGGGCTACGCCTTTGCCATCAGCATTTCGTGGGCGCTATCGTTCGCCACGCTGCAACGCGCGAACATCCGCATTGACGCGTTGTACCAGTACCTGCCCACACGCGTTTCCGCCGTACTCGACTGGATCTCGCTGGTCGTGCTGGCAGTCTTCATCGTCTACTGGACACGTTACGCCGCCACCGTGGCCGGACTCTCCTGGGACAACCAGTCAACGGCAAACACCACGTTCGCCACCCCGCTCTGGATTCCCCAATACCTGTGGGTCGCCGGACTCATCTGGCTGTGCGTCGTGCTGGCTCTGATGCTGCTGCGTTCCACGATCGCGCTGGTCACCGGCGATCTGAACACCGTGAAAACCATTTGCGGCGTCCGCGGCACCGAAGAAGAAGCCAAGGAAGAGGCTGAAATCGGCCGTCGCCTTGTAGAAGGAGACGCATAATGGTCGCGACCGCACTCATCCTGTTGCTCGTTCTGCTCGGACTGAGCATTCCCGTCGGGGCCGCCCTGGGCACGCTCGGCCTGATCCTCGACCCCCTGTATTCCATGCTGCCGCTCACGCAGGCCATGGGCGAAGTTTCCTGGTCCACCAGCAATGAGTTCCTCATGGTGGCCATTCCGCTGTTCATTCTCCTGGGCGAGATTCTGCTGCGCTCCGGCATGGCCGAGAAGATGTACGGTGCCATGACGCTGTGGCTGTCCTGGTTGCCGGGCGGGCTCATGCACGCCAACATCGGCGCCAGCGCGCTCTTTGCGGCCACGTCGGGCTCGAGTGTGGCCACCGCCGCCACAGTAGGCACCGTCGCCATTCCCGAGATCAAGAAGCAAGGCTATAACGAATCGCTGTTCCTGGGCAGTATCGCCGCAGGCGGCACGCTGGGCATTCTGATTCCTCCGTCGATCAACCTGATCATCTATGGCGTACTCACCAACACGTCGGTACCCAAGCTCTACCTCGCGGGCATTCTGCCCGGCATCCTGCTGTCGCTCAGCTTCATGGCGGCCATTGCCCTTGCATGTATCCGGCGTCCTGCCTGGGGCGGCAAGCGCATCTCCGCGCCGTGGGGCGTGCGTATCAAGAGCCTGGTTCACCTGATCCCGCCGCTGGGCATCTTCATGCTGGTGGTCGGCTCCATCTACGCCGGCATTGCCACTCCGACTGAAGCGGCTGCCCTGGGCGTGGTCGGTGCCATGCTTCTCGCCCTCTCGCAGGGGCGCCTGAGCTTTGCCATGATGCGTGACGCGCTCGAAGGCACCATGAAGTCGACCGCCATGATCATGTTGATCGTGGTGGGTGCCGCTTTCCTGAACTTCATCATGTCCGCCACAGGGCTCACCAATGCCATCACCTCGGCCATTACGGGCCTAGGTGTGTCGCCCATGTGGATGCTGGTGATTCTGGTGGTGTTCTACCTGGTGCTGGGCTGCTTCATGGAAACCCTGGCGATGATGATCACGACCATTCCCATCGTGGCACCCATCATGATCGGGCTGGGCTTCGACCCCGTATGGTTGGGCATCGTCATCATCATTCTGGTCGAGTGCGCCCTGATCACCCCGCCTGTCGGCCTGAACCTGTTCGTCGTGCAGAGCCTTCGCACCAGCGGCAGCATGAACGACATCATGCTCGGCTCCCTGCCCTTCGTGTTGATGATGCTGCTGTTCGTCGCCGTTCTCGCTCTCGTACCCGGCGTCGCCCTGTGGCTGCCTCAAATATTCGGCTGATCCTGTCACCTGTTCGTATTTTCTGGAATCGAATTCATGAAGTTGACTTTCTCTCTCCTGCCGCACAACGCACCTGCCATCTCGGCAGAGATCGATTTCACCCGCTGCGTGATCGCAGGCTGGGCGGGCCGCGACCGTGCGGCCATCGAGCATCACATCGAAGAACTCGAAGCCCTGGGCGTGCCGCGCCCCAGCTCCGTTCCGCTGTTCTATCGCGTGGCCGCGCAGCAGCTCACGCAGGATGAAAAGGTGGAGTTCGTGGGCCCGGACACCTCGGGCGAAGCTGAAGTGTTCATCTTCAATCACGACGGGCGCCACTGGGTGAGCCTTGCCTCCGACCATACTGACCGTAAGCTCGAAACCCACAGTGTGGCGCTGTCCAAGCAGGTATGCGCCAAGCCGGTGGCGCGCGAAGCCTGGTGCTTCGACGACGTGGCCGCCCACTGGGATCAACTGATTCTGCGCTCCTGGATCATCGAGAACAATGAACGTGTTCTGTACCAGGAAGGAACACTGGCCGGCCTTCAGCCCCCGCTCGACCTGGTGCGCGGCGGCTTCGAAGCCGACGCCATGCCCGCTGGTGCAGGCATGACCTGCGGTACCGTGGCGGCAATCGGCGGCATCCGTCCGGCCCCTTCCTTCGAAATGGAGATCGAAGATCCCGTGCTGAAGCGCTCCTTGCGCCATCGCTACGACCTCGAAATCCTGCCCGTCATTGCCTGATCACTCTGAAGTACCGGAGACTCCTGACATGTCCGTATCCCTGCCCACCATACTGGAACTGCAACGCAAGCTCGACGCCGGCGAAACCACCTCGGTAGAGCTCGTCGAGCAAGCACTCGCACGCATCGCCGACCCCGCCGGCGAGGGCGAACGCGTTTTCACCGCCGTATGGGCGGAACAGGCGCGGGCAGCCGCCCGTGCCTCCGACACACTGCGGGCGGCCGGACTGTCGCGATCTCCGCTCGAGGGTCTGCCGGTATCGATCAAGGATCTTTTCGACGTGGCCGGCAAGGTCACCAAGGCGGGCGCAGCGCTGCGGCGCAATGCCCCCGCCGCCGAGCGTCACGCAGCACCCGTGGCCAGGCTCGCACAGGCGGGCGCGGTGCTCATCGGTCACACCAACATGACCGAGTTCGCGTTCTCGGGGCTGGGCCTGAATCCTCACTTCGGCACCCCCAGCAGCCCTTGGGACCGCGAAACACGTCGCATCCCTGGCGGCTCTTCCTCGGGTGCCGGCGTATCGGTGGCCGACGGCATGGCAGTCGCTGCCCTGGGCACCGACACGGGCGGCTCGATCCGTATCCCCTCGGCGTTCTGCGGCCTGACCGGCTTCAAACCCACTGCCGCACGTGTGCCCTCCGATGGCGCATTCCCGCTGGCGTCGAGCCTTGACTCTTCGGGCCCGCTGGCAGCGTCGGTGAACTGCTGCGTGATCATCGATTCGATTCTTTCGGGTGAAGACCGAAGACTGCCCGAAGTGTTGCCTGCACGCAGCCTGCGCCTGGCAACCACGCGCACGCTGGTGCTCGACGGCGCCGACGAACACGTTCGCAGCACCTTCGAGCGCACACTCGACAAACTCCGTGCCGCCGGTGCCACCATCGAAGAGATCGAGATTCCCGAGTTCCTGGAACTTGCCCATATCAACCGCAAGGGCGGGCTGGTGTGCGCCGAAGCCTACGCAGTGCATCGCGAGGAACTGGCTACGCGCGAAGCGGAATACGACCCCCGCGTCGCCTCGCGGATTCTGCGTGGCAAGGGTATCGACTGCGCCGATTACATCGAGCTGCATGCCGAGCGACAGCGCTGGACCCAGGCCGTGGAGGCCCGCCTGCACGGCTACGACGCCCTGCTGCTGCCCACGGTCCCTGTGGTCGCGCCCACCATTGCAGAGCTCGAGGCTTCTGACGATGCCTACTTTGCCGCAAACGGACTGATTCTGCGCAACCCCACCCTCATCAACTTCCTCGATGGCTGCGCACTGAGCCTGCCCTGCCACGCAGCGGGCGAAGCGCCTGTCGGTCTGATGATTGCGGGGCCGGCTTACACTGACGACCGCATTCTGGAAACGGGCCGCAGCATCGAAGCACTGCTCGCCGACTGAGCAGGCGAAGAAAAGCCGCCACAGCCAACGACTGCGGCGGCACGACTTCTCCGGTGGCGCGCCGGACTGCACACCGCAGCCGGCAACAACAAATACTACATGGCCAGATCCGGCGCCGCCCTCAACACCAGCCACACCACCAGCAAAGGTCCGCCATTGAAGATGGCGTGCAGCACGATGGCCGCGCCGATGCCATGGCGCACCCGCTGCCAGCCTAACACCATGCCGGTCACCCACTGAGGCAGGACCAGCAGGGGCAGCAGCCAGAGCGGCGTCTGGGCGAGGTTGAAGTTGTACAAGTGCACTGCCGAGAAGGCGAGTGATGACAGGTGGAAGGCCCACGGAAATGCGGCAACGTAACGCCGTCTGGCGGACCACGCCATGGGCCGTACCGCCACCGGCTGGCGCCACCCGTAGGGTGCCCAGCAAAGCAGCAGAAACGCCGCCACCAGCAGACCTCCGGTCAGGCCGGGGCCGCTCAACATGGCCGCCACGGCAGGCGGCAGCAACCACCACAGGTTCTTGATCCGACGCAGGCCGTAACGGAACACCAGCTCCTCAACGAGTGGCGCCCAGAGCAAGGCGGTGAGCCACGGGATGTTGTTCAAATCGAGGCGGTGCGTGGCACCGCCCAGGCCCGCCGCCATGACGGCAATCGGACCCAGGAACACCATGTTGACGACCCACATGAGAAGGGCCCATCTCAATAGCCGACCGAAGGAGACCGACGGAAACCAGTCCTGCCAGAAACCATCAGCGGCGCGCCTGCCCATCGGGCGGGGAGTCAGGCGGGGGCTTTTCACAAATGCCAGAAACTGGCGCACCTCCTGGCGGAACCTGGGCCGATCAGGCACGGTTGCCCTCATGCAGCCGGCTCATGGCCTGCTGGAACTCTCCATCGAGCAGCAAGGGCACGATACGGCGGGCGCGCATGATGCTGTCTTCAATACCCGTCAGCTCTTCACGCCGCGGAGGATTCAGTACAAAGGCCGCCACCTGCTGAGCCAGACCGAAAGTGCGCGGATGCCCGATACCGAGGCGCAAGCGCCAGAACGCGGGGCTCGAGAAAGCCGACTGAATGTCGCGCAGCCCGTTGTGCCCCGCATGGCCGCCACCCTGCTTGAGTTTGACCTGACCGGGCAGAAGATCGAGTTCGTCGTGCAGCACCAGTACCTGTTCCGGCTGGAGCTTGTAGAAACGCATCAGGGCACCGGCCGACTGGCCGGAACGGTTCATGAATGTGATGGGCTTCGCGACGATGACCGCCTCGCCACGATGACGGCCCTTGGCCACCCAGGCGAAGAAGTTCTTCTCGAGCGTGAAGGAGGCGCCGAGGTCATCGGCAATGTGATCGGCCAGCCAGAAACCGGCGTTATGACGCGTGGCTTCGTATTCGGGGCCAGGATTGCCCAGGCCGATGATGAGTCGGATGGGGGCTGCTGTAGTCATGAATCCTTTTACGAGAAGCACGCGCCAGAATAGTGGAGCCCGAGCGCGATGCAGCCTTCATGTAAAAGGCCCCGCCCCAGAGGGCGAGGCCTGTACAGCTGAGCCAGAAAGGCAGGCCGGCTTATTCGGCCGATTCTTCGCCTGCGGCTTCGCTGGTGTCAGCACCGCCGCCCTTGACCTGGGCGTTGGCCACAACAGGGTTGACGTCGCCATGCTGGGCGAGCGCAACGCCTTCGGGCAGCTTGACGTCGGAGACGTGCAGCACGGCGCCACCGACCATTTCAGCGAGGTCGACTTCAATGGCCTGGGGCAGATCGGCCGGCAGGCAGGTGATTTCGATTTCGGTGATGGGGTGAGTGATCACGGCAGCCGACAGCTTCACGGCAGGCGAGATGTCGCCGTTGATGAAGTGCAGGGGCACCTTGGTGGTGATGCGCTCGGACTTGCTCACGCGCTGGAAATCGACGTGCAGAACCTGCTGCTTGTAGGGGTGCCATTGCACCGCACGCAGCAGCACCGAACCGGCCGGCTTGCCGTCGACGATGAGGTCGAGAATCGAGGAGTGATACTCTTCCTTGCGAACGGCGTGGTAGGTTTCGTTGTGTTCGAGTTCGAGGTTTTGCGGTTCGGCATTGCCGCCATAAACGATGGCGGGAACACGACCTTCGCGGCGCAGGCGGCGGCTCGCACTCGTACCCATTTTGCTGCGCGAAGTGGCGTTGAATTTCATGGAACATGCTCCGGAGTTTTAAAAAAGGGCCTGTTGGCCCGGGTTGAATAGCAGCCCACAGGGGCTGCTACCTGCCCGGCGCCGCGACCAGCGCCAGACAGGGTGCTGCAAATCAGTCTGCGAACAGCGAGCTGACCGATTCGGCATTGGAAATGCGCAGAATGGTCTCGCCCAGCAGCGGTGCACACGAAAGCTGGCGAATGCGCGAGCAGTTGCGTGCTTCTTCGGAAAGCGGAATGGTGTCGGTCACGACCAGCTCGTCGAGAGCCGACTCGGCGATGCGCTGCACGGCGCCACCCGACAACACGGGGTGAGTACAGTATGCGTACACGCTGCCGGCGCCACGCTCCTTGAGCGCTGCGGCGGCCTTGCAGAGCGTGCCTGCGGTATCGACCATGTCGTCCATGATGATGCAGTTGCGGCCGTCGACTTCGCCAATGATGTTCATGACTTCGGACACATTGGCGCGCGGGCGGCGCTTGTCGATAATGGCCAGGTCGGCTTCGAGCTGCTTGGCCAGCGCCCGGGCACGCACCACACCGCCAATATCGGGCGACACCACGCCCAGGTCTTGATAATTGCGGCGCCAGATATCGCCCAGCAGAATCGGGCCGGCGTAGATGTTGTCGACCGGAATATCGAAGAAACCCTGGATCTGGTCAGCGTGCAGGTCCATGGTCATGACGCGCGGGACGCCCACCACCTGCAGCATGTTGGCCACCACCTTGGCAGAAATGGCCACACGCGCGGAACGCGGGCGGCGATCTTGCCGGGCATAGCCGAAATAAGGAATGGCGGCGGTGATTCGGCCCGCCGAAGCCCGACGCAGCGCATCGACCATCACCATGATTTCCATGAGGTTGTCATTGGTGGGAGCGCAGGTGGGTTGCAGCACGAAAACGTCTTTTCCGCGCACGTTCTCGTTGATCTCCACCATGACCTCACCGTCGGAGAACCGACCGACAGTCATCTTGCCCAGAGACATGTCGAGGTGATTGGCGACATCGACGGCCAGCCGGGTGTTGGCTGTGCCGGTAAAGATCATGAACTTGTCTTGTGCCATGATGGAAGCTGCGTTTTGCGTTGGCTGAAACGACAAAGCTGTTGACCAGCTCCCCATCGGGGCCGACTCAACAGCTTGTGCGTTTCAACAGCCCTGAGGCTGAAAAAATGGCTGGGGAAGAAGGATTCGAACCTTCGCATGCCGGAATCAAAATCCTGTGCCTTAACCAACTTGGCTATTCCCCAAGATTCTTGGCTACCAGTGCCGTAGCGGATGGTCGGACAACCCGGGGCAAACCCACGTGTTTTCAACAACCGCTGTTGTGCTTCGGTGACTTGCCGTGGTTCCAGAACCTGGCTCCACATGCCCTACACTTCGGCCTTCCAGCTTTTTACTGGAATTTTCTTGCCGCGCCCGGCTGGCCTGATGTTGCGTATTGAAC
>JAEZGR010000038.1 GCA_023437255.1 Pseudomonadota bacterium
CTATGCCGTGGCCCTGCGTTACAACGAAGGCGGGGGCGGGGCACCGGTGGTGGTGGCCAAGGGCGCCGGCCTGATCGCTGCACAGATCCGACAAGTGGCCACCGAACACAAGGTGCCGCTGCTGAGCGCACCGCCGCTGGCGCGTGCGCTGTATCACAACGTGGAACTCGATCGCGAGATTCCCATGGCACTGTATTCTGCCGTGGCCGAGGTGCTGGCGTGGGTGTTCCGCCTGCGCACCTGGGCGCCCGGCATGGGGCAGGAACCCGAGCCGCCCTCAGATCTCACCATTCCGCCCGGTCTTGATCCGCAATCCGGCATGACCGCGGCACAGGCAACATGAACGACTTTATCGCCATATTGAAACAGAGCGGCGCGCACAACGCGCGGCTGATGGTCGGCCCGGTGCTGATCCTCATGGTCCTGGCCATGATGGTTTTGCCGCTGCCGCCTTTCCTGCTCGATCTGCTGTTCACCTTCAACATTTCGCTGTCGGTCATGATCTTGCTGGTTGCGCTGTTCACGCGCAAACCGCTGGATTTCGCCGCCTTTCCCACGATCCAGCTGTTCTCGACCCTGCTGCGACTGGCGCTGAACGTGGCCTCGACGCGGGTGGTGCTGCTGAACGGACACATGGGCCCCGATGCTGCTGGCAAAGTCATCGAGGCCTTCGGTCACTTTTTGGTGGGCGGCAACTTTGCCGTCGGTCTGATCGTCTTCATTATTCTGGTGATCATCAACTTCGTGGTGATCACCAAGGGTGCGGGCCGTATCGCTGAAGTCGGCGCGCGCTTCACGCTCGACGCCATGCCCGGCAAGCAGATGGCGATCGACGCCGACCTGAACGCCGGCCTGATCGGCGAAGACGAAGCCCGGTCGCGGCGCAAGGAAGTAGGCCAGGAAGCCGAGTTCTACGGGGCCATGGACGGTGCCAGCAAGTTCGTGCGAGGCGACGCCATTGCCGGCCTGCTGATCATGATCATCATCGTCGTGGGCGGTCTGATCGTGGGCGTGGGCCAGCACGATCTGTCGTTCGGTCAGGCCGCCGAGGTCTACACCCTGCTGACCATTGGCGACGGCCTCGTGGCCCAGATTCCCGCGCTGATCATTTCCACGGCCGCCGGTGTGGTGGTCTCGCGGGTGGCCAACGACGAAGACGTCAGCCAGCAGATGCTGGGGCAGCTGTTCGCCAACCCGAATGTCATGTTCATCACCTCGGCGATTCTGGGCCTCATGGGCCTGATTCCGGGCATGCCGCACGTGGCCTTCCTGCTGCTGGCCGCCATGATGTCGGGCATAGGCTGGGTCATCTTGCAGCGCCAGCGCAAAGACGCTGCGCAAGCGGCTGTTGAACCGGCCGAGAAAATGGCCGCGGTCGAGGCGGCCGCTGCCGAGGCCACGTGGGACGACGTCGAGTTGGTCGATCCCCTGGGCCTCGAAGTGGGCTATCGCCTGATTTCCCTGGTCGACCATGCGCAGAATGGCGAGCTGCTGCACCGCATTCGCAGCCTGCGCAAGAAATTTGCGCAGGACGTCGGCTTCCTGCCGCCCGTGGTTCACATTCGCGACAACCTCGAACTCAAGCCCAACGACTACCGCATTCTGCTTTCCGGGGTGGAAGTAGGGCGGGGCACCTCGACGCCGGGCCAGTGGCTGGCCATCGACCCGGGCGGGGTCAGCATGAAGCTGCCCGGTACCGTCACCACCGACCCGGCTTTCGGCCTGCCTGCCGTCTGGATTGACGTGTCGCTGCGTGAACAGGCACAGATCGCCGGCTACACCGTGGTCGATGCCGGCACCGTGGTGGCCACGCACCTGAATCACATCATGCACCGCCACGGCGCACAATTGCTGGGTCGCCCCGAGGTGCAACAGCTGCTCGATCATGTGGGCCGCGAAGCGCCCAAGCTGGTCGAAGACCTTGTGCCCAAGACCATTTCGTTGGCGGGCTTCCACAAGCTGCTGCGCGGTCTTCTTGAAGAGGAAGTACCGATCCGCGACATGCGCAGCATCATCGAGGTCATTACCGAGCATGCGCCGCGCCTCGCCGCGCAGAATCCTGCCGGTACGGGCCCCGATCCTGCGGAGCTGCTGGCCCTGACCCGTATCGCGCTGGGTCGTGCCATCTGCCAGCAATGGTTCCCGGGCGACTCCGAAATGCAGGTCATGAGCCTCGAACCGCGCCTCGAGCGCGTGCTGACCCAGGCGCTCACCACCAGCGGCGCCATCGAGCCGGGTCTGGCCGAGAACCTGCTGCGCGAAGTCGACCGCGCCGTTCAGGAGCGCGAAGCGGCCGGCGAGGTCTCGGTATTGGTCGTTCCGCCCATGTTGCGGGCCACGCTCGCACGTTTCCTCAAGAATCACTTCCCGCAAATTGGTATCCTTTCCAGTATGGAGATACCCGACGACAGGGTATTGAAGATGGCTGCCGTCATCGGTGGCAATGGAACAGCGTAACAACGGTCACGTGCGAAAATTGCGCGGCGTGAAGACGGTCTTGGGCGGGAGTAGTGCGGCGTGAAAATCAGTCGGTTCTTTGGCATAACGAATCGTGAGGCCATGCGTCAGGTGCGTCTGGCGCTGGGGCCCGACGCCCTGATCGTCTCGAACCGGCGTGTGAACGGGGGTGTCGAGATTCTCGCCACCGACCCTACGTCCTTGTCCGAGGCCGAAAGCGGCGCGCAGGCTCGACCCCTGCACGGTGCGCCGGGCGGGCAGCAAGGGGCCCCGCAGTCTTCTCAGTCGGGAGCGCCCGCTGCTTCGGCGCCTCAGTCTTACCAGTCGGGGGCGCCCGTCGCTCCGGCGACCCCGGCGGTTCCGACATCGCCGGCTTCGCAGCACGCTCCGTCGAACCAGCGGTCCACCATGTCGCCGCTGGGTGCGTATGCAGCGGCGTTCCAGGCCGTCTATGGTGACACGCCGGCCCCGGCTCAAGGTGCGCAGCCGAATCCTGCGACCCAGGCGCAGGCGCGCCCTGAGCTGCAGACACGACCTCAAGCGCAGGCACCTCAACATCAGCCGGCACATCCGCAGCAAGCTTCGCAGCCGGGCACCGCTCCATACTCCGCGACACCTTACGCCCCGCCAGCATCACCGAGCGGGCAGGCAGCACTCCAGGGTGCTGCTCCGAGCGCCAACGCCAGCACCGACCCGCTGGCTCAGCCCGGCATCATGGACGCCATCGGCGCCATGCGCGGTGCGCTCGAGACCCGTATCGACGAACTGCTTTGGGGCAATCAGCTGCGTCGCGCACCGCAGGCTGCTTCTCTGTTCCAGACCTTGTTGGGCTTCGGATTCAGCACCGCCTTGCTGCGGGCCATGCTCAAGCGTCTGCCGGAACAGCTTGCGGGCCGCTCCGCGCTGCAGTGGGTGCGTCAGGAAATGGTTTCGCACCTGCCCGTTCTCGAGAACGAAGATACGCTGTGGCAACCCGGCCTGGCGCTCGCCTTGGTCGGCCCCACCGGGGTGGGCAAGACCACCACCATTGCCAAGCTCGCCGCCCGATGCG
>JAEZGR010000047.1 GCA_023437255.1 Pseudomonadota bacterium
TTCTCGGCCACCAGAATGATGGCCACCGGCACGATCACGCTCATGGCGTGCCATTCGAACACCGGCGAGCTGAATGACGGCAGACCGACCCACGGCGCGGATGCGATGCCACTGAAGTCGATCGGCGTGCCCAGGCCCATGCCATTGGTGAGAATGCCGTAGATCACGCAGGCGACCAGAAGGCCCACCAGAATGAGCAGGCGTTGCACCATTCCACGTGTATAGACTGCCACGATGCCCACGCACAGCACGGTCATCAGGGCCATGAGTGCGTCGAAGGTGGATCCGCCCATGGCACCGCGTGCGGCAATGGGCGCCAGGTTCAGCCCGATGACCGCAACGACGGCGCCGGTCACGACGGGGGGCATCCAGCGATTGATCCACTGCGCGTCCCCACCCGTGCGTGCATTGACCCACCAGACAATGAGCCCGATCAGGGTGTAGACCAGACCACAGGCGATGATTGCGCCCAGGGCGACGCCAATATTGGCATTTGCCCCGGCTCCGGCGTAGCCGGTCACGGCAATGACGCCGCCGATGAAGGCAAAACTGGAGCCCAGGTAACTGGGCACTCGCCCGCGCACGAACACGAAAAAGATGAGCGTGCCGATGCCGGACATGAGGATCGCGACATTCGGATCAAAGCCCATGAGAAGCGGCGCCAGGATGGTGGAGCCAAACATGGCCACCACGTGCTGGGCGCCCATGGCCACGCTTTGCGGCAAGGGCAGATATTCGTCGGGTTGGACGACCGTGCCGGCTGCAGCGCTATCAACGCGACGCCAGCGAGCAAAAAAACAATCTCACATGCGCGGGAACGAGTCCTGAAGATGCCACGACAACAGGAGCCCTTCCCCCCTGGAAGACGCCGCCGGCGTGGCCGTCGCGAAGTGTACGGCGCACTCCCCGGGTCTGCAACAGCTAATTACCGGGCACCCGGCCGCCAAGGGGCCGGCTGGTAGAATGCACCACATGGAATCCACACACTTCTGGCTGATCCGGCACGGCGAAACCGAATGGAATGCAGGGCGCCGGCTGCAGGGCTGGCTCGATATCCCCTTGAGCGAAACCGGGCGACTGCAAGCACGCCGGCTGGGCGCCCACCTGAGCGGACTGAGCGCACCCGTTTTTTCGGCGGTACTCAGCAGCGACCTGTGCCGCGCACATGAAACGGCGCGCATCGCCACCGAGCATCTCGGCCTGCCCGTCATCAGCAACACCGGCCTGCGCGAGCGCAATTACGGCGTATACCAAGGCATGGACTGGGCCGCTCTGACAGAAGGTCTGCAGACACACGGAATCGATCTGCGCGCTCCCGACCAGGCCATCGAAGAAGGCGAAACGCTGGCGCAATTCGCCGAACGCATCACGGCTACATTCGAACATTACGCACGCGAATACGCGGGGCGCAATGTCATGGTGTTTTCGCATGGGGGTGTCATCGATATCGCCTGGCGCAAGGCCTGTGGCCGCGCACTCACCGTCAAGCGGCCCGGCACCATTCTGAACACCAGCATCAATATCTTCGACATCAACGCCGACGGCACCTGGCGCCAGGGGGAATGGAACCAGGTCACGCATCTGGACCTGCCCGCCCTCGACGACGTCATGCATACCTGAGCGTCAGGCTGCGGCGCTGCGCCTTTAATTTCACCTGCGCCCAGGGCGCGATGCCCTGCCTGCCCTGCCTGCCCTGCCTGCCTTACCTGCCCTGCTCGCCCTGGCGCGGCTTGCGCTTGCGGCGCGCCGCCACCCGGTCATAGAGCCAGCCGGGCACCACGCGCAATAGCGCCGCCACCACGCCCATCTGCCACGGAATGACCACATGACGCGAGCCGCGATCGATATGGCGGATCGCGGCCTGGGCGAACTTCTCGACCGGCATCAGAAAAGGCATGCGGTACGGGTTCACGGCGGTCATGGGCGTGCGTATGAAGCCCGGCGAAATCGTGACGACCTGCACCCCACTGCCGTGCAGCTCCACCCTGAGGCTTTCGCAGTAGGCACGAACTGCCGCCTTTGACGCACTGTAGGCGCCCGCTCCCGGCAGACCGCGCACGCCCGCCACGCTGGCGATTCCCACGAGTCGACCGCCGCCTTGTGCCTTCATGGCCGCCACGAAGGGCTCGAATGTGGCCACGGTGGCAAGCAGATTGGTCTCGTGAACCGCCCGGAACACCTCGAAATCTTCGAGCGCTTCGGTGACGGTGCCGACGCTGATGCCAGCACTGGCAATGACCACGTCCACCGGCCCGCCACTCAGAAAGTCGCGCGCGGCCGCATGCAGGCGCTCACGGTCCCGGACATCAAGCGGGTAAATCCGGTGTTCGCCGGGCAGCAGGCGCTGCAGCGCCTCGAGCGCTTCTTGACGCCGACCGACCAGCCCCAGGCTCGCACCGCGCTGAGCATAGAAAAAAGCGAGTGCGGCACCAATGCCGCTACTCGCTCCGGTAATGAAGACGCGTTGCACGCCGGGGTGGGTCAGGCCGCCTGCGACCGCCCGGTGTGCAGGGTCTGCAGAGAATAAACCTGCAGGCCTGCCCCATTACGAATGTATTGCAGCCCCTCGACCGCAGCGCGCGCACCCGCAATCGTGGTGAAGTAGGTCACCCCTGCGGCCAGCGCTTGCGTACGAATCGTGCGCGAGTCGGCAATGGCATTGCGGCGCTCTTCGACCGTATTGATCACGAGCGCGATTTCGCCGTTCTTGACCATGTCGACGATATGCGGGCGACCTTCGGTGACCTTGTTGACCACCTGTACCGGCAGACCGGCAGCCTGAATGGCAGCAGCCGTACCGCGGGTCGCCACAACCTTGAAGCCCAACGCATTGAGGCCACGGGCGACTTCGACCGCACGGGGCTTGTCTTGGTCACGCACGCTGATGAAGGCGGTGCCGGAATCGGGCAGTCGCACGCCGGCAGCAAGCTGCGACTTGACGAAGGCCTCGCCGAAACTCGTGCCCACGCCCATGACTTCGCCCGTGGACTTCATTTCCGGGCCCAGAATGGTGTCGACGCCGGGGAACTTCACGAAGGGGAACACCGCTTCTTTCACGCTGAAGTAGTCGGGAACCACTTCTTCGGACACGCCCTGCTCTTCGAGGGTGCGCCCGGCCATCGCACGCGCGGCAATCTTGGCCAGCTGCAGGCCGGTGGCCTTGGACACATAGGGAACCGTACGCGAAGCACGCGGATTCACCTCGAGCACGTAGACATCGCCGTTCTGGATCGCGAACTGCACGTTCATGAGACCCTTCACGTTCAGGGCACGCGCCATGAGGGCGGTCTGACGCTTGATCTCGGCAATGGTTTCGGCCGACAGGGAGTACGGCGGCAGGCTGCACGCCGAGTCACCGGAGTGCACGCCGGCCTGTTCAATGTGCTCCATGACGCCGCCGATGAACACGACATTGCCGTCGGAGATGCAATCGACATCGACTTCAGTGGCGTTGTTCAGGAAGTGATCGAGCAGCACCGGCGAATCATTGCTGACACGCACGGCTTCGCGCATGTAGCGCTCGAGATCCTGTTGTTCGTGCACGATTTCCATGGCACGGCCACCCAGCACATAGCTTGGGCGCACAACCAGCGGGTAACCGATTTCCGATGCCAGCGCCAGCGCCTCGCCCTCGGTGCGTGCGGTGCGGTTGGGCGGCTGACGCAGGCCCAGCTTGCTGAGCAGCTTCTGGAAGCGCTCGCGGTCTTCGGCCACGTCGATGGACTCGGGACTGGTACCGATGATGGGCACGCCATTGGCCTCAAGCGCGCGCGCGAGCTTCAGCGGGGTCTGGCCACCGTACTGCACGATCATGCCCACAGGATTCTCGGTGTGCACGATCTCGAGCACGTCTTCGAGCGTGAGCGGCTCGAAATACAGACGGTCGGAAGTGTCGTAGTCGGTGGATACCGTTTCGGGGTTGCAGTTCACCATGATGGTTTCGTAACCATCTTCGCGCAGTGCAAGCGCGGCTTGAACGCAGCAGTAGTCGAATTCGATGCCCTGGCGGATACGGTTCGGGCCGCCACCCAGCACAATGATCTTCTTGCGATCAGTGGACTCGGCCTCGCACTCGTCTTCGTACGTGGAGTACATGTAGGCCGTGGTGGTGGGGAACTCGGCCGCGCAGGTGTCGACGCGCTTGTAGACCGGGCGGATTCCCATCTGATGTCGCAGCTTGCGCACTTCGGCTTCGGCGGTGTCGAGCAGATAGGCCAGACGGCGGTCGGAGAAGCCCCGGCGCTTCAGTTCGCGCAGGGTGTCGTAGTCGAGATCGGACAGCGTCTTTTGCTCAAGCGCCAGTTCGATATCGACAATCTGCTTGATCTGCGAAAGGAACCAGGGATCGATCTTGGTGAGCTGGTGCACTTCCTCGAGCGTGAAGCCCTGTGCGAAGGCGTCGCCCACGTACCAGATGCGTTCGGGGCCGGGCTCACCCAGCTCGATCTGCAGCTTTTCTCGGTCGGTGGTCATCTGGTTCAGACCGTCGACACCCACTTCGAGGCCGCGCAGCGCCTTCTGGAACGACTCCTGGAAGGTGCGGCCGATGGCCATGACTTCGCCCACCGACTTCATCTGCGTGGTGAGACGCGAGTCGGCCTGCGGGAATTTCTCGAAGGCGAAACGCGGGACCTTGGTCACCACGTAGTCGATGGCCGGCTCGAACGACGCCGGAGTGGCGCCGTCGGTGATCTCATTGCGCAGCTCGTCAAGCGTGTAGCCCACGGCCAGGCGTGCCGCCACCTTGGCAATGGGAAAGCCGGTGGCCTTGGAGGCCAGCGCCGAGGAACGCGACACACGCGGGTTCATCTCGATGACGATGAGACGTCCGTTTTCCGGGTTCATGGCGAACTGCACGTTCGAACCACCCGTTTCAACGCCGATTTCGCGCAGCACTGCGATCGAGGCATCGCGCAGAACCTGGTATTCCTTGTCGGGCTGCGTCTGGGCAGGCGCAACGGTGATCGAGGCGCCGGTATGCACGCCCATGGGGGCGAGGTTCTCGATGGAACACACGATAATGCAGTTGTCGACGCGGTCGCGCACGACCTCCATCTCGAATTCCTTCCAGCCCAGTAGCGACTCTTCGATGAGCAGCTCTTTGGTGGGCGAGGCTTCGAGGCGGCGCCGGCAGATGGTCTCGAACTCTTCGGCGTTGTAGGCAATGCCGCCGCCGGTGCCGCCCAGCGTGAAGCTGGGGCGAATCACGACCGGGAAGCCCGAACCGCCGGTGTATTCGGCGATCATCGACTGAACCTGCCAGGCTTCGTCCATGGAATGGGCGACACCCGACTTGGCCGACTCGAGACCGATGGCGTCCATCGCGTCCTTGAACTTCTGGCGATCTTCTGCCTTCTCGATGGCGGCCGCATTGGCCCCGATCATTTCAACGCCGTACTTTTCGAACACGCCGTTGCGTGCGAGGTCGAGCGCGCAGTTCAACGCAGTTTGGCCCCCCATGGTGGGCAGCACCGCGTCGGGGCGCTCGATCTCGATAATGCGCTCGAGCACTTCCCACGTGATGGGCTCGATGTAGGTGACGTCGGCCGTATCGGGGTCGGTCATGATGGTGGCCGGGTTGCTGTTCACCAGAATGGTGCGATACCCCTCGGCCTTGAGCGCCTTGCAGGCCTGTGCTCCGGAATAGTCGAACTCGCAGGCCTGACCGATGATGATGGGGCCGGCCCCGATGATGAGAATGCTTTGTATGTCTGTACGCTTTGGCATGATGCGGGATCAGTTCTTTCCGGCCATGAGGCTGATGAATTTGTCGAAAAGCACGACGATGTCATGCGGGCCGGGGCTGGCTTCGGGGTGGCCCTGGAAGCAGAAGGCCGGGCGATCGGTCAGTTCAAACCCTTGCAAGGTGCCGTCGAACAGCGACACGTGCGTCACCCTGACGTTATCGGGCAGCGATTCCGGGTCGACGTTGAAGCCGTGATTCTGGCTGGTGATGAACACCCGTCCGGTGTCGACGTCTTTGACCGGATGGTTGGCGCCATGATGGCCGGTCTTCATCTTGACGGTACGACCGGAAAGGCCCAGACCCAGAATCTGCTGGCCCAGGCAGATGCCGAACAGTGGGATCTTTTTCTCGAGAGCCGCGCGAGCCGTATCGATTGCGTAGGCGCAAGGTTCGGGGTCGCCGGGGCCGTTTGACAGGAAGATGCCATCGGGCTTGAGCGCCAGCACTTCTTCAACCGATGTTTCGGCCGGAACCAGCGTGATCCGGCAGCCGCGATCAGCCAGCAAGCGCAGAATGTTCGACTTGATGCCGAAATCGTAGGCGACGACGTGGTATTTGGCTTCGACAGGCGCGGTGTAACCCTTGCCCAGCTGCCATGAACCTTGTGCCCATTCGCGCTTGTCTTTGACCGATACGACACGTGCCAGGTCGAGTCCGGCCATTCCCGGGAACTCGCGGGCCAGCTGCAACGCACGGTCGGCGTCATCGCCCACCAGAATGCAGGCTCCCTGTGCGCCCTTTTCGCGGATGATGCGCGTGAGCTTGCGGGTATCGACACCCGCGATGGCGACAACACCTTCTTCACGCAGGTACTCGGGCAACGAACGGGTGGCGCGGAAATTGGACACGCGCAGCGAACAATCGCGGATCACGAGACCCGCCGCATGCACCCGATCGGATTCGACGTCTTCGTCGTTGACACCGGTATTGCCGATATGAGGATACG
>JAEZGR010000103.1 GCA_023437255.1 Pseudomonadota bacterium
CTGCTAAACTGCCGGTTCATCCTCGCGCCCTACCCCTCTTCCATGTTGCAGGCCGGTTTTCTGTTGCTCGTCGCCGTATCCGTAATGGCCACGTCGTTCATCTCCGGCGTGTTCGGCATGGCCGGCGGCATGGTTCTCATGGGCATTCTGGTAGCCATGATGCCGGTCTCGGCGGCCATGGTGCTGCACGGCGCCGCGCAGCTGACCGCCAATGGCTGGCGGGCGTTATTGTGGCGCGGCCACATACACTGGCGCATTGTGGGCCGCTTCCTGATCGGGCTGTTGCTGGCCGGGCTCACCTTCTACTTCATCGGTTTCATTCCCGATCGTGCACTGGTGCTGATTACCCTGGGGCTGACTCCCTTTCTTGCGGTGATCATCCCCCGCCGCCACGTGCCTCAGGTGACCGATCGAGGCGGCGCGCAACTCTGCGGCTTCCTGAACACATCGATGCAGTTCGTGGCCGGCGTCTCTGGCCCTTTGCTCGATGTATTCTTCTTGCGCACCGACATGGATCGCCGCGCGGTGGTCGCCACCAAGGCCGCCTGCCAGGCCACGGCCCACCTGGCAAAGCTCGTTTACTTCAGCCATGCCCTGAGCGCCGGAACCGCGATCTCAGTGGAGCTTCTGGGACTGACCATCGTGATGGCCATGGCGGGCACCAGCCTGAGCAAGCTGGTGCTTGAGCGCCTGAGCGACCATCAATTCAGGCGCTGGACCCAGATCCTGGTCATTGCGATCGGCTCGGTCTACCTGGCGCAGGGCCTTTACCTGCTGCTGACGAGGTAGGCGCGACACCGCGCCCGCGCCGCACTCAGACCCAGAAATCGTACGCGACCGCACTGATGCTGCGGCCTTCGTGCACCCCATGCAGCAGGAAATGCTGCAACGGATCGACCTGTGCGGCCTGCACGTCGGGGTTCTGCGCGAGATAGGCCTCGGTATTCATCCACGCAGAGGGTAAGCGCCCCTCGGCCCAGCCCTGATTCAGGTAATGCTGGAAGCCGCTGGCCAGTGCACCCGCCTGCACCGCCTGCGCCACGTCGTCATACGTGGTCAGGTACCAGGCCTCGCTGAAGAGATCGTTCGGATTGCGTCCCTCTGAAGCGCCCCACTGCACATAATGCGCGCGGCCACTCGCAAGCTGGCCGGCGGCAACCGCCGCCGCGACATCCGGGTTCTGCCGCAGATAGGCAGCCTCGTCGAAAAGGTCGCCGCCATGGGCCGTGGGCGCGTTCACCAGCCGGACTTCATTGGAAAAGACCATGAGCTCGACGTTGCGGATGACATCAACGCCGCCGTCGGCCAGGCCGTGGCTGTATACCGCCAGCCCCTCGTCCGCCATCTCCACGCTGTATTGATCCGACGGGCCGATCAAGCGCAACACGTCGAGCCCGGCCCCTCCGTCCACCTGGTCGTCACCACGGCCGGGCATCAGGATGTTGTCATTGGCATTGCCGATCAGCACGTCGTTACCGTCGCCGGAGATCAGGTTGCGAACGCCCTGGGCGCCGACGATATCGATCGCCGTGCTGCCGATCTTGCTGCCCGCCTCCAGATCGAAATACACCTCGCGTGTGACGGCGGCTGCATTGAGTGTGGCGCCCTTTGCGGCATCGATCGTCGTGCGCCCTGGCTGCAAGGCCGCAAAGGTTTCGTATTCGTCGGTGAAGATCTGCGTACCCGCGGTGCGATGGCCCGTGGTGCCGGAAGTCACCGCCTGAAGCGCCCAGTCGGAGAGCGTGACGGTGCTGCCGGTGTCTTTGTTCGTGATGCGCAGAGTCCACTCCCCGGCCAGTGATTCGCCCCAATGAAGCACCGTGTTCAACGGGTACTCCAGCTTGGTGGGCAGCTCATACTTTTGCAAATGCAACTCGGGATCGAAAACGGGGGGCTGGTTCAGAATCTTGCTGATGGTGCCCTGCGGGGAAATCAGTTCGATCGTCACCGCTTCCAGATGATCGGTCTCGAGATGGACCTCGACCAGCATCTGCTCGACCCGGTAATCGGCGGCAAACGATGCCGTGGCCTCGGCCGCCTGACCCGCTCCCACCACCAGGCTGCTGCGCAGGATCTGCGCCTCCTGGTCGGTGACGTTGCGCACCGTGCCTGTCTTCATCCAGCTTTCCGCCAGACGCACTGCGGCATGCGCATCGACGGTGCCATATCCGAAATGATGGCTCGCCATGAGCGCCCCGCCATTCCAGTCGCCCGAGCCATTGAAGAAGTAGGGCGTGTCGGTCCAGTTGAAGATGTGAGGCACCCTGCTCGAGGAATAAACGAGTATTTCTTGAATGTCGCGGTAACCCAGCCCCGCGTTCGCTTCCAGCATCAGCGCGACGACACCGGCTACGATCGGCGTGGCCGACGAAGTCCCGTTGAAATGGCTGGTCGGCGTGTCGGTGTAATCGCCCGCCTCACCATCGAGCTTGTTGTGCCCCGCACTCCCCTGGCGGTCGGTGGTCACTATGGAACGGGGCTCCGAGCCCGGGGCGGTGACGAGGACTGACGCACCCGGCGTCGAATAGGTCGCGACGCCACCGTATTGTGTGCCCGCTGCGACCACGATGACCCACGGATTATCGGTCAAGGGGCTGTCGTCGCTGTCGGCGCCGTAATTCCCCGCGTTTCCTGCCGCATACAGCGTTGCAATGCCCAGGCCTCCCCGCCCCTTTGCGGCCATTTCGTAA
>JAEZGR010000131.1 GCA_023437255.1 Pseudomonadota bacterium
CGCACAAGGCCGCCATGGAGATCATGCTGCTGGGCAAGCCCATGAGCGCTGAACGCGCCTACAACACCGGGCTCGTGAACGAGGTCGTGCCCAACGGTCAGCACGTTGACGCTGCACTGGAAATGGCACGCTATATGGCCACACTTGCACCCATGGTGCTGAGCACGCTCAAGAAGTTTGTTGCGACCGTGATTCCGCAAGGGCCGTCGGAACATTACGTGCGCGTCCGGCATGACCTTGAGGCGGTGGCCGGCAGTGCCGACTTCGCTGAAGGCATGCGCGCATTCAAAGAAAAAAGAACACCGGTTTTTAACGGGAACTGATTGAGCTGCAGGAGACAAGCTTTGACACTGATGCTCAAGAACATCACCGTAATCGATATTGGCACGATGGTGGCTGCGCCGGTTGCGGGCACGCTCATGGCCGATTTCGGAGCGAACGTCATCAAGGTGGAGCAGCCGGGTAGCGGCGACACCCTGCGCGGCGTCGGGCCGTTTCTCGAGGGCGAGAGCCTCTGGTGGCACGTCGACGGGCGCAACAAGAAGTCGATCACGCTGAATCTGCGTACGCCCGAAGGCCAGGCGGTGCTCAAGCGCCTCGTGGCCAAGGCCGACGTCGTGCTTGAGAATTTCCGCCCCGGCACGCTCGAGAAATGGGGAATCGGCTACGACACGCTGTCGGCCATAAACCCGGGGCTCGTCATGCTGAGTGTGTCGGGGTTCGGCCAGACAGGCCCGCTTTCTTCACGTGCGGGCTACGATCGGATGGGCCTGGCCTTCAGCGGCATGATGGCGCTGAACGGCTATGCCGACCGCCCGCCCGTGCGTTTTGGAACTTCGATCGCCGACTATTGCACCGCCACGCTCGGCGCCTTTGCCGTCATGACTGCGCTGTATTACCGCGACATGAACGGGGGCCAGGGCCAGCAGATCGATCTGGCGCTGTATGAGTCCATGTTCCGCATGACCGAAGCCATGACGGCTGCGTACGACCGGCTGGGCATGGTGCGCCAGCGCACCGGCAATGTGCATTATGCGGCGGCACCGGGCAACAACTTCGAAACCAGTGAAGGCCGCTACATGACCCTGACATGCTCCGGCAACGCGGTGTTCCGGCGCCTGTGCCTGGCCATGAACCGCCCTGATCTGATCGACCACCCCGATTACGCCAGCCATGCCTTGCGTTGGGAGCGCATCGAAGAGCTCAACGACCTGGTGGGGCAATGGGTGAAGAATACGCCCGAAGCGGAACTGATGGCGGCACTCGATGAGCAGGGCGTGCCGTACTCCATCGCAATGACGGTCGCAGACATTCTCGAGCACCCGCATTATGCGGCGCGCGAGAACATCATTTCGGTCGATCATCCCAAGCTGGGGCCCATCAAGATGCAGGGCGTGATCCCGCGTTTCAGCGGCACACCGCCACGCAAGGTGGAGCCCGCACCCGCGGTCGGGCAGCACAACGATGAGGTTTACTTCGACTTCCTGGGCATGTCCCCAGAGGAATTCGAAGCCTTGAAGTCGCAGGAGGTGGTGTGATGACTGCGGACGTGTTGAACGGCGTGCGCATCCTTGAGTTCTCGGCCATCGGTCCGGTGCCCTGGGGCGTGAACATCCTCGTCGAGATGGGGGCTTCCGTGACGCGTGTCGCGCGGCCCGGCGCGCCCAGGCGGGATCCATCGGCGAGCACCGACAAACCCGCCGACGCGATCAGCGAACGCGGGCGACACAACGTTTATCTTGACCTCAAGTCGGAAGAGGGCATCGCCAGGGTGCGCGAGCTGATCGCCAGTCACGATGTGCTGATCGAAGGCATGCGGCCCGGGGTCATGGAGCGGCTGGGCCTGGGGCCCGAGCAATGCCATGCGCTGAACCCCGCTCTGGCCTATGTGCGGGTCACCGGCTGGGGACAGCAAGGCCCCTTGGCCGACCGCGCCGGTCATGACATCAATTACATCGCGCTGTCAGGCGCACTGCATGCCATCGGTCCTCAAGACGGGCCGCCCGTCATCCCGCTGAACCTGGTGGGCGATTACGGCGGGGGCGGTGCCTTCATGGTGATCGGCGTTCTGGGCGCGGTGCTCAAGGCGCGCAGCACGGGCAAGGGCAGCGTGGTCGACGTGGCCATGCTCGACGGCGCCGCCAAGCAGATGGGCCTGGCCTATGAGCGCCTGGCCATGGGTGAATGGGCAGACGCCCGCGGCAGCAACGTGCTCGATGGGGGCGCGCCCTGGTATGGCGTGTATCGCACCCGTTGCGGGGGCTATATGGCTGTGGGCGCCATCGAACCCCAGTTCTACTCGCAGCTGCTGCAGGGGCTGGGGCTCGAGTCTGCGGGCCTGCCGGATCGCAAGGATCGCTCACAGTGGGGCGTGCTGCGCAGTGCCTTCGAACAGCGCTTTCTGGAACGGACGCGCGACGAATGGACGGCCATCTTCGAGCCGACCGATGCCTGTGTTTCACCCGTCCTGAGCCTTGGCGAGGCTCCAAAGCACAGTCACAACCAGGCGCGGGGCGTGTTCGAGCCGCGCAGCATGGGGGTACAGCCGGGTCCGGCGCCCCGTTTTCATCCTCTGAACACAGAGTCATAAGAAGTACTTGAGTAGTTTCAACAAAGGAAAACAGATGTTCAACGCATTGCTCATCGAAAAAGACGACTCCGGGTATCGCGCCGGCCTCAAAAGCCTGAACGAGAGCGACCTGCCCGACAACGACGTACAGATCGACGTCGAGTTCTCCACGCTGAATTACAAGGACGCGCTGGCTCTGACCGGCAAGTCGCCCATCGCCCGCATCTTTCCGCTGGTGCCGGGTATCGACCTGGCAGGCAAGGTCACGGCCAGCCGTGACTCCCGCTTCAAGGCTGGCGACCGTGTGCTGATCAATGGCTGGGGCATGGGCGAAGGCTTCTGGGGCGGCCTGTCGCAGAAGGCAAGCGTGCCGGGTGACTGGCTGGTCGCCATTCCCGAGGCGATGACTTCCTTCAACGCCATGGCCATTGGTACCGCGGGCTATACCGCCATGCTGTGCGTGATGGCATTGCAGCGCCATGGTGTCACGCCGGACCAGGGTGAAATCATCGTGACCGGGGCCTCGGGTGGTGTCGGCAGCGTTGCCGTCGCCCTGCTTTCGTCGCTGGGCTACACGGTGGTGGCTTCTACCGGCCGCCTGGAAGAAACCGATTATCTGAAGTCGCTCGGCGCCAACGAAGTCATCGATCGCAACACGCTGAGCGCACCGGGCCGTCCGCTGGCCAAGGCACGTTGGGCCGGTGCCGTTGACTCCGTGGGCAGCCATACTCTTGCCAACGTTTGCGCTGCGACCAAGGACGAAGGCGTGGTTACCGCCTGCGGCCTGGCACAAGGCATGGATTTCCCGGCTTCGGTGGCACCGTTCATTCTGCGTGGTGTGAGCCTGGTCGGCATCAACAGCGTCCTGTGTTCCCAGGAGCGTCGCATCGAGGCCTGGAATCGCCTGACCACCGAGCTGGATCCTGCCAAGCTTGCGCTGATCACCGGCCCGACGCTGGGTCTGCAGGAAACGCTCGACCTTGCCGACGATCTGCTCGCCGGCAAGGTACGTGGTCGTGTGGTCGTGGATGTGAACCGCTGATCGACGCGGTTCGGGATGTACGAGCGACGGGCCGCCCTTGGGGACGGCCCGTCTGCTTTCAGGTGGCTATGGGGTAGAATCGCCGCGCAGGGAGGGCGCCTACTGCAGAGTTCAGGAAGCGCGCATTTTCGAGAGAGGCATGAGCAATTTCAAGGCGGTTTTCGAACGCAGGTTGGCGGCCACAGTTCAGCAGTACGCGATCAGCGGTGTCATTTCACAGGATGGGTTGATATATCCTTTGGGCAGCGACACCAAGGTGCTGAGCACTATATTCGAGTTGTACACGCGTCCGCTGGTTATCGCTGCCGCTGAAGAAATGGGCTTGCAGGTAATCGAACCCACGGCCCAGAATCATTACCCCGACTTCACTCTTTGCACCGGCGCTGACTGCAGAAGAAAGATCGCTGTTGACGTCAAGACCACCTACGTCACGCACCCCCGTCAGAAATTCGCCTTCACACTTGGCGGCTATACCAGCTTCATCCGTACCGGCAATGAAAAGAAGAATATCGTGTTCCCGGTCGGAGACTATTTGGAACACTGGGTGGTGGGGTATGTCTACGAAAGGGTCGCAGACAAGAGTGCGAAGCGGCAGGCGCAATACACCATCGACGAAGTGAAAGAAATTCCCCTGCCATACCAGAACGTGCGCGTATTCGTTCAAGAAAAGTGGCGGATCGCCAGCGGGCGCCCTGGCAGCGGCAACACCACCAATATTGGCAGTATCAGGGGAACGATCGAAGACTTCCGGGCCGGCAATGGTCCGTTCGAGAGCGAAAGTGAATTCCTCGACTATTGGAGCAAGATCGGTCGCACCAAGGCCGATCGCACTGATTTCCATAATATCGAGTCATATCGTCAGTGGCGCACCGCCTCAGTCGGTATCGGCAAATAGTGCGTTTTGCGTCGGGGCATCGTCGTGCGGCGCGTCTTCCGTTTCCTTCAGGTCAGGTGGGGGGAGGCGGCTTCCTGGCGGAACTAAGTTGCCCGGGCTGATGACGAGCGCCTCTTCCATTTCGTTGCGTAGGCTTTCGCTCGCACCCAGATGGTAGAAGTGCGCGAACGTCTCCAGGGGGAAATCGGAAAAATGCTCCGACAGATGCACATTTTCGCGATACTTGTTTGCCTTCCACATCGAATAGGCGAAGCCCGCGGGTAGCCTCTTGATGGCATTTGCAAGGCTTGACGCATCGATGTCGGACCACTGGTTGTAGTAATCGGCGTAGCGCCCGACATACGGCGGGTCCATGTACACGAAGTCGTCGGCGCAGACCTCTGCCAGCGTCTGGTGCCAGGGCTGGCATTTGAACACCCAGTCGTTGTCGCCAATCACCGATTGTGCCCATGCAACCTGATTGCAAATCTTGGTAATGAGCGCGGGTCTGAAGCGTTCGGGCTTCCGGCAAAACGGTACGTTGAATCCACCTTTTTTGTTGAACCGCATCATTCCGTTGAAACATGAACGGTTCAAAAACAGCAGATCGAGTGGGTCTCCGTGCATGTTGAAGCGTTCACGTACATCGTAGTAATGGATTTCGCCCCTGCGCAGAAGCTCGGCTCCTTCGGCCTCAAGGTATTGCCGGACTCTCAGGGGGGTGATCACACCACTCTGAATCTGGGCGTAGAAATCGATAACGTGCTGGTTGGTATCGGCCAGCAAGGCGCGGGGCGGCGCGATGTTCAGGGCAACTGCGCACGAGCCCATGAACGGTTCCACCCACCGGCCTTTGCCGTGCCAGCGCACGGCGTCGGCGATCCAGGGCACCAGTTTGGTCTTGATGCCTTGGATCTTGATGGGTGGGGCTTTTGCCGAGATGCGGCGTGGCAGGAAGAAGCTCATCAGGTGATGATATCACGGCAGTGAGGTGGTTGAGCGCGGTCGGGGCGGGTCAGACCGCACTCGGTCCAGATGGCAACGACGGCTTCTTTGTCGGCGGGATGAAAGGCACGGATCTTCATGGGCGCGATTTTTGCGACATAAGGAATAAAAACGCATAAGCTGCAGTCAGCGCAAGGATATTAAAACCCGATGAAAGCAATGAACACCTGGCTGGTCCGTTTTTCTCTCTGTCTGTTTCTCGGGGTGCTGGCAGGCTGCTCCCTTCCGTCGCTCGAAGGCCGCAGCGTCAGTCAGGCATTGAGTGCGGAAGAGGCACACGCCACCGCGTTGGGTCGCGCGCTCGCACCGCAGGTGCAAGCACATCCCGGCATGAGCGGCATCTATTCCCTGGCGGATGCGCACGATGCATATGCCGCTCGGGTGCTGCTGGCACGGGCAGCCGAAAAGACCCTCGATGTGCAATGCTACATCTGGCACGGCGATGTCACCGGCACACTGCTGTTGCATGAATTGCTGGTCGCTGCCGACCGTGGGGTACGCGTACGCCTCCTACTCGACGACAACGGTACATCGGGCCTGGACTCGCAACTGGCGGCGCTGAACTCACACCCCAATATCGAGGTGCGGTTGTTCAACCCCTTCGTGGTTCGATCACCAAAGATCATCGGGTATTTCACCGACTTCAAGCGTGTCAATCGACGCATGCACAACAAGTCATTTACTGCAGACAATCAAGCCACGATCATCGGCGGCCGAAACGTGGGTGACGAATACTTCGGTGCGAGTTCCATGCTCTTTGCCGATCTGGATGTACTGGCGGTCGGTCCGGTCGTCGATGATCTGTCAAAGGACTTCGACCAGTATTGGGCCAGCGAGTCTTCTTATCCCGTTGACCTGCTTCTGCCGGCTCCCGACCAGCTTTCCTTGGCAAATCTCAAGACAGTGGGCGAGGACACCGCGGCCGCTGCCGCAGCCGTGCAATACACCGAAGCTGTGCAGCGCTCCAAGTTTCTTGCCGGTTTGCTGGCAAAAAGCACGGAGTTTGAATGGGCAAAGACCACCATGCTCAGTGACGATCCTGCCAAGGGTCTGGGCAAGGCGACCAAAGACTCAATGCTCATCAGTCAGTTGGGTGACATGCTGGGCAAGCCCGCCAAGAGCGTCGATCTGGTCTCGCCGTACTTCGTGCCAACCGCCGCCGGCGTGGAAGTGTTCGCCAACATGGTGAATGAGGGTGTTCGCGTGCGGGTCCTCACGAACTCGCTCGATGCCACAGACGTGGCGGTCGTGCATGCGGGTTACGTGAAGCATCGCGAGGATCTGCTTGCAGCGGGCATTCAGCTGTGGGAAATGCAGGGCGGGGGCAACGGAGGGGGCGGCCTGGGTCTGGGGTCAGGCAGCGGGGGCAAGATCAGTGCAGGCAGTAGCGGCGGAGGAGGGTCAGCGCCATTCGGCAGTTCCGGCTCCAGCCTGCATGCCAAGACATTTGCCGTCGACGAGAAGCGCGTCTTTGTCGGGTCGCTGAATTTCGATCCGCGGTCGACCATCTTCAATACCGAGCTTGGGTTCATCATTGAAAGCCCCCGGATGGCGCGGGAAATCGAGGTGGCCTTCAACAAGGACATTCCTGACACCGCCTACGAGGTCAAGTTGTCGGAGTCGGGGTCCGTCTACTGGATCGAGAAGAGGGACGGTCAGTCGATTCGGCATGACACCGAACCTGAGTCCGGCGTTATGAAGCGGTCGATTGTGTGGGTGCTCTCAAAGCTCCCGATCGAACGCATGCTTTAGAGGCGCTCGGCCCCAGGCTCAGGCTGCACGCTTTTCGGGCGGTGGCCCCGGCTGGTGCTTGAGGCGCCGCACGTACTGTGGCACAAAGCGCCGCAGCGAACCGTCAGGGAAGCGAATATCGACGCGTTCACGGGTCACGGCTTC